>CAZGMM010000138.1:0-5841 GCA_964526845.1 uncultured Halanaerobiales bacterium
ATTTTTTATATTATAAATAATTATATTATTTAAGGTTTCCTCTTCTTCATTATATTCTTTAATATAAAAAAGCCTTCCTTTTGGCCCTCTAAAAAACACCTCTTCTTGCGTATTAGGCATATTTTCCTTTAAAATGGTGTTTCTTATTATATTTTTAGCTTTGTGATTTGACCAGGGAACAACTTCTTCATTAAAGATGAAAGTTAATCCACTAATTAAAATACCCAGTATTAAAACAGGAATTATTAATCTATAGAGACTAATTCCCCCCATTCGAAAGGCAGTTATCTCATTTTCCCTATTTAATCTGCCGATACCTGTCATAGTAGAAAATAATATGGCAATGGGGAAGGTCCTTACTATTATATCAGGTAAATTATATAATAATAGCTTTAAAACCAAAGGTATTGGTACATCTTTAACTATTATAAGATCGGTTAATTGAAATAAATAATTTCCCAATAATATTATCGTTATAATAATTACAGAAGCTAAAAAGGGAAAAGCTATTTCTTTTATTATGTATTTATCTAATATTTTAATCCGGTTTTTGAGCATTAAAATCCCTCTTAATTATCTAAATTACTGTCTATTAATCATCGTTATTTATCTTGTCATATATACCTGTAATTAGCTTTTATCAAATATCTATTTCTGTATAGAAAATTCGACTTCTTCATTTTTAATAGTATAGTTATTAGCTTTCATATTTAATATTAAATTATAAGTTCCCTCTTTTAAATCAGAAATATTTATACGTTCTGCAAATTTAATAGAACTATCTGCCTCTATACTCTTATACGTGAAAGCCTGGGTAAACATCTTACCTTTTTCCCAATTATATATAACATTATTATTTTTGTCTTTAATTAAAATATTATATTTTTGACTGGTGCTAAATTCTAAAGTTATCTTTTCATTAGTTTGATTATATAAAGTAATTTCAATATTTAGAAATTTTTCTTCTTCAATTTTTTGTTGATCTAGAGTTAATTTAATATCTATTGTTTTATTTATATCATTTGAATTAATAATTGCTTTGCCAAAGATCTTTTCTATTAATTCAAAAGGAACTAGTACGTGGTCGTTGAGTTTGATAGGCATACAGCAGATATTGAAATTTCCCTTATTTGATTTAATTTCTCTATTATTTAAAGAAAAGGCGTAATAGTTAGAATTATAAATTATTAACAGCCTATTTTCCTCTATTGAATACAGCGAAAAGTTTTCCAATTTTTTAAATTGTTCGATTGGAACATAACTATTGTTTGTAATTTTTTCAGGCTCAATGCTAAAATTTATATCTTCATTATCAACCTTTAAGGAAGAAGAAAAAGTTGAAGTTGAAAAAATTAATATTAATATTAAAATTAAAAAGGTATATCTTTTCATTATCCTTCCATCTCCTGTTTTACTCACTTTTGATTTCGGTCATATTCATCACTTGCATATTTGTATTGTTATCCTGGGGAATATAATACATATCAATATCTATATTGTTATATAGGCTATTTTCTAAAAGATCTATTTCTGTTTTACTTTCTCCGTAATAATCTCCTTTATTTATTATTTGATCTTCATTAACATCTCTCCACCCGATAACAATAACCTTATCTTCCATAATCTCATTTAATTTATATGTATTATCATTATTTATAGTTTTAAATTCACTTTTTATATTAATTGAACCGTTTTCTTTAGTAGCAGCAAATATATAAGGCTTTTTTAATCTTTTATTTATTAAAGCTCCATAGGCGTCTACTAAACCATACCCATATGTTCTATCTTTGCCTGGAGGTAGGAGATCTACAGCAGTAGATGTGAGCCTGTTCTTTAAATCAGAGGGTCTTACTCCCTGGCTTAATAATAATGAAGCTATACCACTGACATAGGGGGTAGCCATTGAAGTTCCTTCCATTAGTACATATTTATCAGTGTATTCTATTTCGTTCTTATAATATCCGCTGGTACTTAAAATTCCATTACCTCCCCCGCCAGGGGCAACTAAATCTAATTCAGAACCGGTATTTGAATAATAGGTAATATTATTATCTATATCTGTAGCCCCAACAGCTATAGTTTCCGGAAATTTAGCCGGGTAATATATATCAGGGCCGTTGTTGCCTGCTGCAGCAACTAAGACTATACCTTTTTCATGGGCGGTTTTAATAGGTTCGTACATGGTTAGACTATTACTGCCGCCGAAACTCATATTTATAATATCGACATTTTTTTGAACAGCATAATTTATGGCTTCTGCGATATCACTGGTGGATTGAGTATAACCATTGGCATCAAAGATTCTAATGGGGATTATTTCGACATTACTGTTAACTCCGGCAATACCAGTATTATTGTTGCTTACTGCTCCTATTATACCACTAACATGGGTACCATGGCTATAGTTAGATGACTCGTCAATAGGATCAAAATCATTATCAATAAAATCCTTACCATCATTAAGGTTAATATTAGCAGTTAAGTCTTCATGGTTAGAGATAATACCACTATCAATGACGGCAATTTTAATACGTTTTTTATTATCAATAATATCCCAGGCTGGTTCCAAGTTTACATTTCTATTACCCCACTGCTGGTCATATAATGAATCATTTGGTTTTGCCGAAAGTTCCATTATATAATTGGGTTCAGCCCAGCTAATTAATTTACTTTGATTGTAAGTATCTACCGTTTCTATAACGGATTTATTATCCGGTAATTTAAATAGATAGATATTATTATCTTCTAAATTTAACCTACTTATTTTAATCAAATGATTATTTTTAATAAATTTATCTATATCACCCAAAGCAATATTATCCATAAAATTAATTATAATCTGTTGTTTTTTAAATTGAGGAGTGGTTGACTTAGAAGTTAAATTATTGGTTTTAATTATATTATCACTGGAAGTGCTCATACTTTGTAATGTATATTCTTCTGAACTATTATAAACTTGGACTGTACCAGTAATAGTTGCATTAACGGTATCTAAAGATAATTGTTTATTTATATTTAAATTATTATCAATATAAATTTCTTGCGAGTAGTCAATATATTTCTGACTCTCGACGGTCCAAGTATATGTACCTTTTTTAATATTGTTTATTATATAATTACCTTCTGAGTCTGTAGAATCTGATTTGTTGCCAATAGATACTATGGCTCCTTTTATTGGTTTGTTTAAACTTTCAGTAGTGACTGTTCCATGAATATTATAATAATATAGGCTGTTGTCGGAACTACATCCTGATATTATTGAAGTTAAAAGGAATATAGAGATTACTAAGTAGTATATTTTATAGTTCTTCATGATATCCTCCAATATAAAAATAAAAATTTTTGTGTTATATTAATACTTATATATAATATAATTTTAACCTGCATTTATACTAGATTTATTAACTTTGATCTATTTTATTATTATTTTTACTAATCCAAAAATCATATGAAAAAGGAAATTGAGTCTTACTTTTTTATAATATAATTATTATTTTATGATTGCAAATTAACGACTATTTCTATACTAAAATTAATATTAAAGACAGTTCTTTAATTGTTACAAAAAAAAGAACCCTCCCAACCGGGAGGATTCTTTTAAATGTAATATATTTTATCTTTTATTTATTTTATAGTTATTCTTTCTTCCAGAACATCTTCTGTAATAGTTCCTTTATCTTTTAGATATTCTACTAAGACTTCTTTTTCAGTTTCGTTGGTAGTTTTACTGGAAATTGGATCAGCTGCATTTGCATAGTATTTATATACATAACTGTTAATAGCAAAGGTATATTCTTTATCAGCTGAAACTCTTTCACCGTTTAGATATACCTTGATATCTTTAATTTTACCATCTTCCATCTCAACTGTGTATTCTGTACCTTTGGATACATGGGTCATTACTGGTCCTTCTCCATAGTATCTAGCCTGACTTAAGAGCATTTTCTCTAAGTCACGGCCATTTACAGTTGCAATTGTAATATTATTATCATATCCAAAGCTTGCATATAACATATCTAGTGATTTATTGAATACATCACTATTAGCTGGATAGGTAGCTCCGGTTGCCAATTGGTCACTCGGGAATGCTGCTATATCTACGCCGAGTACTTCTTTGGCCGCATCAGCAAATAGGTTACCAGCACTTACAGAACCCTGCGCTTTACCTATAGTACTAATTTCAACATTTGTATAGGCAACTTTTTCACCAGATCCACCTTTTTCAATCGCCACTGATGTTCTATTTAAGTCTTGGGCTGCATAATAGCTTTGTAGTTTTTCAGAGCTTATTACATCTTCTAAATAGTGGATAATGGTGTCATTTACTCTTAGATAAGTGTTTTTACCTTCGGTTTCAGCTTCGAAGTTATATGAACTAGCTACATATGAGTTATGGGCAACAGTAAAGGTTTTACCCTCTTCAATATTATTGCCGGCCATATCTGTTAATTCTACTCTTTTTACATCTCCTACCTGATTAACAACTATTTCATATTTTAATCCAGCAGGTCTTAAATCAATTGAATTATCTCTCTTATAGTTTGTAGCCAGCATATCTTTAATTTGTTGGGTGGTCATTTTATAAATGATAATGTTATTTCCAAATGGTTCGAGTTCGAATACATTACCTACAGTTATATTACCAGGTCCGATACTGCCAACTCTGATACCACCAGAGTTTTGGAAGGCAAAGTCTACATCATAATCTAAATCGGCTATTTCTTTAGAATTGACCATTGCATCTGACATGAGAGCTCCCAGATTACTATTACCGCTTATACTATTATCTATATAAGCCAACTCACGGCTGAATATTTCTTCAACATCGGCTTGGTAAGAAGCTATTTTTTCTTCTACAGCTTCATCTTTCTTTTCTACATTCTCTAATTTTATTAATTCACCGGTCTTATTTACAAGATTCTTATTTTCATCAAAAGTGAGGACTACTTTACCTAAGAATTCTACGTCTCCACCGGCTTGAGTAACTAAGGTATCATTTACAATTGGTGGATCCTGTACAACTGTATGGGAATGGCCACCTATGATGGCATCAATACCATCTACTGTTTCTGCTGCTTCCTGGTCCCAATTATGCCCTACGTGACTTAGAACTATAAATGCATCACTTTCATCTTTAAGATTTGTATATTCTTTTAATGTTTTTAAAGGATCTAAGAACTTTAATCCGTATAGATTTTTGGGTAATGTAGAAGGATAACCACTTTCTTGTACCTGAATTAATCCTAACATAGATAATTTAATTCCATTTGCAGATTCTATCATGGTATAAGGTTCTGGCTGAGGTATATCAGCTTCATTAGTATCCACTTCAAGATTAGCTAAAATCATCGGAAAGTTAGCTAATTCCATATTTGCTTTTAATCTTTCTTGCCCATAGTCGAATTCATGGTTACCCAGGGCGAGAGCCTGATAACCAGTTTCATTCATGAGGTCAAACATCGGTTTACCTCTTAAATTTTCACCATCAATCACATATTCATCTACAACTGGGTTACCACTGGATGGGTCACCAGCACTAACTAATATTACATCATCATATTCGGGATTATTTTCAAATTGTTTTTTTAGAGCTGCTATCTTAGAGAAATTTTCAATTGAACCGTGTTCATCATTGGTGTGTAAAATTACTATTTTGGTATTATCCGCTGCTTGAGTCATTTGTGGTGTAAAAATCATAGCCCCAATAAAAGCAGCCACCACAAATAGGCTAATAATTAAATTTCTTTTCTTTAAATAAGCAGACATAGACATAAATTCCCCCTCAATTAATTTGTTTTTTACTTCTTGTCTACTAAAAAGAATTCTTCATTTCCCATCAGT
>CAZGMM010000139.1:0-5800 GCA_964526845.1 uncultured Halanaerobiales bacterium
TCCCTCCTTAAGCAAATTATTTTGCTTTATGACGGTAAGTAATTCTACCACGACTTAAATCATAAGGTGAAAGTTCAACGGTCACTTTGTCACCAGGTAAAATTCTAATATAGTTCATTCTCATTTTACCTGATACATGGGCCAATACCTCATGACCATTTTCTAACTCTACCTTGAATTTGGCATTCGGCAACGGCTCGATAACTGTACCTTGAACTTCAATAGGTTCTTCCTTAGCCATATATTTGATAAGCCTCCTTATTTTTGTTACTTAATTAGCCCAAATTTTATTATACCATAAATTACACGCTTGAAACAAATCTAAACAGTTAAACCTTACTTAAAATTTCGGGTTCGTTTTTATTTATTGCAATAGTATGTTCGAAATGAGCTGATAAGCTTCCATCTTCGGTTACTACCGTCCAGTCATCATCTAAAGTTTTGACCTTAAAATCGCCAACATTAACCATAGGTTCAATTGCCAGTGTCATTCCTTCTTTTAACAGAGGACCATGTCCGGGTGAACCAAAGTTGGGAATTTGCGGAGCTTCATGCATATCTCTACCGATTCCATGTCCTACATATTCCCTTACAACCGAGAAATTATTATTTTCTACATGAGTCTGTACTGCATGTGAGATGTCAGATAGTCTATTCTTATATAAGGCCTGCTCTATACCTTTCATGAGAGCCTCTTTTGTGACCTTTAATAGTTTTTTAGCTTCTTCAGATATTTCTCCCACGGGAAATGTGCGGGCAGCATCACCATTAAAGCCTTCATAAAAAGCTCCTATATCAAGGCTTACGATGTCTCCTTCTTTTAAAAACCTGTCTTTGCTGGGAATTCCATGCACAACCTCATCATTTATAGAGACACAAACCGAAGCAGGATAACCCATATATCCTAAAAAGGATGGCTCAGCTCCCTGTTTGCGAATAAATTCCTCGCCTTTACTATCGATTTCGGCTGTTGAAATTCCTGGTTTTATTAATTCCCGAAGATACTCATGTGTTTCAGCTACTATCTTGTTGGCATCTCTCATAATATTTATTTCTCTCGGTGATTTTAAGATGATCATAAAGCTTGCTCCTTAACAATTTCATCGATCTTTTCAAATACTTCCTCTATACCTGCATCACTTTTTACTGTAGCTAATTTATCTTCTTCTTCATAAAAATCTATCAGATTTTTTATATTCTTAGAATTAATCTTGAGTCTTTCTTTGACAACTTCTTCTTTATCATCTGAGCGCTGGATTAACTTACCACCACATTTATCACAGATACCTTCTTTTTCAGGTGGATCGTAATCAAGATGGTAAACTGCGCCGCAGTTACTGCAGGTCCTTCTATGAGTTAGTCTCTTTATTAGTTCTTCCCTTGTAACATCAATATATATAGCCAAGTCAAGCTTTCTATTCATATTTTTAAGCATATCTTCTAAAGCTTCTGCCTGATTTATAGTTCTGGGGAATCCATCTAGAATAAATCCTTCTTTACAGTCATCTTCTTTCAATCTTTCCCTAACAATACTGTTTGTGAGTTCATCCGGTACAAGTCCACCGGAATCTAGATACTCTTTGGCTTTTTTGCCGAGCTCGGTTTCATTTTGGATTGCATTTCTAAATATATCTCCAGTCGAAATATGGGGTATATTATATTTATTACTTAATTTCTTGGCCTGAGTACCTTTACCAGCACCCGGCAATCCAAGCATTATAAGATTCATCTTTTATCCCCTCTTCGTTTTTTATGATTTCATAAATCCTTCGTAGTGTCTCATTAATAAGTGTGATTCGATCTGCTGCATGGTTTGTAGTGCGACACCTGTCATAATCAGAACTGAGGTACCACCAAACTGAATTTGCACACCTGTTAATGGACCCATTGCAAATGGTAATAATGCTACAATAGTTAAGAACACTGCACCAGCAAGTGTTACTCTAACTAATATTTTATCCAAATAATTTATAGTAGCTTTACCTGGTCTTATTCCTGGAATAAATCCACCATTTTTCTGCATATTTTCTGCTACCTCTTCTGGATTGAAAGTAATAGCAGTATAGAAATATGTGAAGAATAAGATCATTAATGCATAAAGAATTAAATAAAGTGTTGAACCAGGTTGAATCATGGCTGCAATATTCTGTGCCCAATCAAATGGTAACACCTGAGCAATTACACCCGGGAATAATAACACGGAAGACGCGAAAATAACCGGTATAACTCCCGCCTGGTTAACTTTCATTGGAATATGAGTACTTCTTCCGCCATATACCTTTCTACCTACAATTCTTTTTGAATACTGTACAGGTATTCTTCTTTCTCCTTCCTGTACAAAGATAATACCCGCTACGATAAGTACTGCTAAAGCAACGAATAATAATATGTTCAAGACTGAAATACTTCCCGCTTGAAAAAGATTATAGGTATTATAAATTTGACCTGGAAATCTTGAAATTATTGAGGTAAAAATGATAATAGAAATACCATTACCAATACCTTTTTCATTAATCTGCTCTCCGAGCCACATTAAAAAGGCTGTACCGGCAGTCAATGTAACAACAATTATAAATAAATCGAAAAAGGTCGGATTCGGAATAGCTCCAAATCTATTAATATAGGATGTAATACCAATACCCTGAATAACAGCTAAAACAATTGTTCCATATCTGGTATACTGAGCGATCTTCTTTCTACCCTCAGCACCCTGCTTGGATAGTTCCTCTAGTTTAGGAATAACCACAGTTAAAAGATTAAGAATAATTGATGCTGTAATATAAGGGGTGATACTCATCGCAAAGATGGTAAAGTTTCTTAAAGCACCACCTGCGAACATATCAAGATAGTCTAGTACTCCACTACCTGATCCCTGGAAAAGAGTGTCCTGAATAACTCCTACATCTACCCCAGGTACCGGAATGTGGGCACCTAATCTATAGACCATCATCATTGCTAAAACAAATAATACTTTTTTTCTTAATTCTTTAACTTTAAATATATTTTTAAAGGTTGAAAACAACTTATATCACCTCAGCCTTTCCACCGGCATCTTCAATTTTTTCCACGGCAGATGAACTGAAGGCGTGGGCTTTAACAGTTAAATTCTTGTTAATATCCCCTTTTGCCAGTATTTTTACACCGTTTTTTGCAATATTATCTATTAAGCCTGTTTCTTTTAGTAATTCAGGTGTAATTTCAGTTCCTTCCTCAAATTTATTTAATTGAAAAACATTTACAATACTATACTGTTTTTTAAATATATTTGTAAAACCTCTTTTAGGTAGTTTTCTAAATAAAGGAGTTTGTCCACCTTCAAATGTTGGTCTGGTCTTGGAACCAGATCTTGAATTTTGTCCATTTGCCCCGCGTCCAGATGTATAACCTCTACCTGAACCGGTACCACGGCCGACTCTTCTCTTTCTCGTTTTAGAACCCTCAGCAGGTTTTAAGTCATGTAAGTTCATAACGTACTGCACCTCCTTAATTATCCTAGAATTTCTTCTACTGTTTTCCCTCTTAATCTTGCTACCTGTTCAGCTGATTTTAATTCATCTAAACCAGTGACTGTAGCGTTTACCATATTAATAGGATTAGAAGAACCAAGTGATTTTGTTAAAATATCATTGATACCAGCTAATTCTACAACCGCACGAACAGGTCCACCGGCAATAACACCAGTACCCTCAACGGCTGGCTTTAATAAAACTCGCCCTGCACCAAATACCCCAGTAATCTCATGTGGGATGGTGGTATCAACGATTGGTACTTCTATCAGGTGTTTTTTTGCATCATCTACACCTTTTCTGATTGCTTCTGGTACTTCGTTTGCCTTTCCAATACCTGCTCCGACATGACCATTGGAATCTCCAACAACCACGAGAGCAGAGAAACTAAAGTTACGTCCACCTTTTACAACTTTAGATACACGATTTATATTTACTACTCTTTCGTCTAAATCCAATTTTTCTGGATCAATCTTGCTCATGGATTCGCCTCCTTCGTTAAAATTTTAATCCCTTTTCTCTTGCTGCTTCAGCTACTGCTTTGACCCGGCCGTGATATTTATATCCAGCTCTGTCAAATACAACTTCTTCGATATCTTTTTCAAGAGCTCGTTCAGCAACTAATTCTCCTACTTTTTTAGCAGCTTCAACATTACCGCTGTTCTCTAAATCATCTTTAAGTTGTTCATCCAAAGTAGAAGCGGATGCAAGAGTTTCTCCGGATAAGTCATCTATTATTTGAACATACATATTTTTCAAACTCCTATTTACAACCATGCGTGGTTTAAAAGGAGTACCTGTTATTTTATTTCTTATTCTATGGTGCCTTCTCTTTCTGGCAGCCTTCTTATCCATAATTAATCACTCCCTTCAATTAACCGGTTTTACCAACTTTTCTTCTTATGTGTTCGCCTACATATCTTACTCCCTTGCCCTTATAAGGTTCAGGTTTTCTAGTTTCTCTTATATTAGCTGCGACATCACCGACTAACTGTTTATCATAACCTGATACAGTAACAACATTCTTTTCTACATCAAAGTTAATTCCTTCAGGTGCTTCAATCTTAATTGGATGTGAATATCCAACTTCTAAAATTAGATCTCCGCCTTGTACTTTCGCGTTGTAACCAACACCAACTAGTTCTAACTTTTTAGAAAAACCTTCTGTTACACCTTCGACCATACCCTCGATCAAGCTGCGGATTAAACCGTGCTGAGAGCGGTCATCTTTAGAATCAGATGGTCTTTTTACCACTACGGCGTTATCTTCTATATTTATATCAAAATTAGGATCGAATTCCTTTGTCATTTCACCTTTAGGTCCTTTAACAGTTACTTTATTTCCGTCAATGTTAACATCAACCTTTTCCGGGATGTCAACAGGTTGTTTACCTATACGGGACATACAATTCACCTCCAGCTATTTTTGCTTTAAATAAGATTATATCTTACCATACATAGCAGAGAACTTCTCCACCAATGCCTTCCTTGCGAGCTTGTTTATCTGTTAAGATTCCTCGGGATGTTGAGATAACAGCTATACCTAATCCACCGAGTACTCTTGGAATTTCATCTTTATTTACATAAACTCTTAAGCCTGGTTTACTAATTCTTTTTAAGCCACTAATAACTTTTTCGTCATCTTTACCATACTTCAGATAAACCCTTATCTTATTTTGAGGATAATTATCTATAATTTTATATTCCTTTATAAAACCTTCATCTTTTAAAGTTTTGGCAATATTTATCTTTAAATTCGAAGCAGGTATATCAACGACATCTTTATTTACATTATTGGCGTTCCGGATACGAGTTAACATATCTGCAATCGGATCAGTAATATTCATTAAGCCATCCTCCTTCCTGATTTTACCAACTTGCTTTTTTAACTCCAGGTATTTCACCTTTATGTGCTAATTCTCTGAAACAAATTCTACAGAGATCAAATTTTCTCATATAACCTCGAGCTCTTCCACATCTACTACATCTATTTACTTTACGAGTAGAATATTTGGGCTCTTTATTAGCTTTCTCAACTAATGCCTTACGTGCCATAAAATTAATCCCTCCTTTATGGACTATTGTTGTTTAAACGGCATACCCATTAATCTAAGCAGTTCATAAGCCTCTTCATCAGTTTCGGCAGTTGTAACGATAGTAGCTTCAACTCCATGAACTTTATCAACATCATCGATATTGATTTCTGGGAATACAACGTGTTCTTTTAGTCCAAGACTATAATTTCCTCTTCCATCAAATGCATCGGGAGAAATACCTCTAAAGTCTCTTACACG
>CAZGMM010000140.1:0-5596 GCA_964526845.1 uncultured Halanaerobiales bacterium
CTCCTGTTTTATCTATTGCATTTTTAATTAACTTTTTTTCCATATTTTCAATTATTTCATTTAAAGGACCAATCTCTTCTTCTATAGAATCTATATTTGTCTTAAAAGAACTATCATTTTCTGACATATAAACAGGTAAGTGCTCAATTTTGATTATATTATCTTCAGCTACATTCATAGCTGCCTCTAATACATGTTCTAATTCCCTAACATTTCCAGGCCAATTATAAGATATAAATAAATCTTGAACTTTATTATCAATTCCTTGCACATCTTTTTCTAATAAATGATTATATTTCGTAATAAAATGATCTGCTAAAACTGGAATTGCTGGTTTTCTTTCTCGTAAAGGAGGGATTTTTAAGTTGATAACATTTAGTCTATAATATAAATCTTTTCTAATCTTGTTATCAATTAATTCAGAAGGATCTTGATTGGTTGAAGCAATTACTCTAACATCTACATTTTTGGGTTTTGAACCACCTAAAGGCATTATTCTCTTTTCCTGTAAAGTTCTAAGTAGTTTGGTCTGTAAATTAATTGGCATTGAATTTACTTCATCAAGATATATTGTCCCTTTATTAGCTTCTTCAAAAAGGCCCTTTTTATCTTCTGCACCAGTAAAAGCTCCTTTTTGAGAACCAAATAATATTCCCTCTAGTAAGTTTTCTGGCAAAGCTGCACAATTAACCGGTATAAATGGTTTATACTTACGGTAACTCAAATTATGAATTGCCTGTACAAAAAGTTCTTTACCAGTACCCGTTTCCCCATAAATTAAGACCGAAGAAGTACTGTTGGCTATCTTTTTAACCTTTTCTTTAAGTTTTTTCATTTTAGGGGTAACTACAATAATATCATCTAAAGTGTAATTCGCTGAATAACCCTTTTCAAATTTATCATTTTCAATCTTAGATGTTTTATAATTTTCTTTATAATCATCAATGTGTGTAATATCTTTTGATAATTCAATTGCCCCTATAATATTACCTCTAGAAACAATTGGAAAATTAATGTTAGTTGTAACTAGTTTATTACCATTTCTATCCCACATTACTTGTTTATCTGAATATACAATCTTCCCACTCTTTAATACTCTTAGTAGAGTACTCGTTTCAGGAGAAACCGAAGGAATAACCTCAAGGATATTCTTATTTATAGCCCAATTATTCTCTTTTCTATTTAACTCTTCCGAAAAACGGGGATTATATCTTTGTTGAGCTACAACTTTGCCTGTTTTATCTACAATAGTTATTGAATCCACATAATCAAAGTGTTCCTTTAGAAATTCTTTACTGCTCTTTTTACTCAATATTTAACACCACCTACCATAATTTACTTTATATATTTATAATTATAATATAGTTTTAAATATTAATACAGCAGACTTTTTAAAATTTATGGTTAATCAAAAAATAATAAAAGGGCAGGAACTAAAAAGTTCCCACCCTTTCATATAAGGGAAATAATAAATTCCACTTATACTTATAGAATACCCATAACCACAAATAATATTGTTGATATTACACCAGCTGTTAACGCATATGGAATTTGGGTAGTTACGTGATCAATATGATCAGAACCTGCCCCCAGTGATGATAAAATTGTCGTATCAGAAACCGGTGAACAATGATCACCAAATGCCCCACCACCTGTAACTGCAGCTATTGAAGCAAATACTACAGGGGCTAGTACACCTCCAGAAAGACTAAAAGCTATCGGCATCACAAAGGGGAATAATATACCATAAGTTCCCCAGGAAGTCCCTGTTAAAAACGCCATGATACCAGCCGCTACAAATGATAATGCCGGCAAAATCGCTGGTGTCATCCAAGATTCAGTAACAGAGATTATATAATCCGCCCCTCCTAGTATTTGAGTTATTTCATTTATACAAAAAGCTAAGGAAAGAATTAAAATAGCTGGGAGTACACCCTTAATTCCATCTTGGGCTACATCCATAGCATCATTAACATCTTCAAAAAATCCACCTATAGCTAAAGCAACCATTAAGTAAATTACTGCTGAAATAAAAGCTGTAAGTATTTTTGTATCATTTAATATAAAGAAAGTTCCTAAAGATATGGTAACAATGATAGCCACTGGAATAAATAAGTAGACCGTAAGGCTACCAAGTTTACCTTCTGGTGGTTTTACATCATCAAGCTCTTTACCCGTCATAGGTGTACCACCATCTCTTATTAGTTTTCCTTCTTCCCGGGCCCTCTTTTCAGCCTTTTTCATAGGGCCAAAGTCAGGTATTACTTCAAATGCTAATAGTGCTGCTAATATAATTGCCAACCAGGAATAAAAGTTGTAAGGAATAGATCTTACAAATGCTGACATAGCACCACTGGTATCTGAAATCGGACCATGGTCAACTAATAACCCTGCTATATAAACTGCCCAACCACTTAAGGGAATTAAAGTTGGAACAGGGGCACTAGTAGAATCTAATATATATGATAATTTTTCACGAGAAACATTATTTTCATCAGTCAATGGCCTTGCAATAGGACCACTGAATAAGGGGCTAAAATAATCACTAAAGAAACAAAATACTCCTAAAAACCAGGCAAATCCAGTTGATCCTTTCCGTGAACCTATTTTTTTAGAAGCTTTTTTAGCAAAGGTTTGAATTACACCTGCTCTTTGAAAGGTTGCAATCATAATACCAATAAATATTTCAATCATTAAAACCCAGATAAACCAGGCAGATCCTAAAGCTGCTTGAAATAATTCTGTTAACCCGGTAGCTGGATTAAAACCTGCGATTACAACACCTAAAATACATCCCATTAGAATTGAAAAGACTGAATTTTTTGTCCAAAAAGCTAAAACTAAAGCTAACAATATTGGTAAAAGCGCTAATACTCCAAAACTACCCGCTACTTCCATTTGTATTCCTCCTATTGTTTTTTTCGTTGCTTAAATAAAAGTCTTTTTAATAAAATTACACCCCTATTTTTCTTCAATTAAATATATAATTGAGGTTAATTAAATGTTTTTACCAAACACATAAATATAATACTCGTTTTTTATATAACTCATTTTTAAAGTGTTAACTATTATAAAGCTAATCGACTTTTATAAAGGAAAATAATTCAGTGATTATTATTAAGTTTATTACTATTACAATATACTTTTCAGTTCTTTAGTAGAATATTTACCCAACCCTAAAGTATCCATAGTTCTCTTCTGCTCGCTTCTATAATCCTTTTCCATTAAAACTGAAACAATTTTAATAATAGAATCCATTACAGGTGTTTCTACTCCAATTTGCTTGCCTAGTTCAGCAAAAAATATCAGACCATATCCAACATCCTCATTAAAATACCTATAATCTAATTGATCTTGTGCTTTTATTCCCTGAAATCCTTCTGCTTCAGCATAGCCTTGTTCATAATTAGCTTTCTGCATGTACCCCTGCATCATACCTAATTCTGGGTCCGGAATCACTTTAAACCCTAATTTTTCACCTATTTTTATTCTTTCCTTATCTACCGCCTTTATTAGACGACCGACTGCCGGAGTCACACCTTCTTCATAGAAATACAGTTCGCGATCCCGTTCAATATTGCCGGTATTTAATAATGAAACGGCTGGATGGATTACTGGATTCCCATTTTGTAAAGTTGTTTGCAAGATATTATCGGCTGGTTGCATAGCATTATATACATCTCTTATCATATCCATTACTTTCCCAGTATTGTTTGATGGTAAAGTAGATACGTATAATCCTCCCTTTAATTTTAAAAAAACATTTATTTCTCCTGGTTCCTTTACTCTAACTGCATAAGGCAAAGTTGAAGTTTCAGCTACTATTATATTTTCATCCTCTATGTCCAGAGAAGCAGCATTTTTAAAAACTACACTACCTCCACAAGAACTCGGACACACAACCACCACCTGCCCTGATTCTAGATACGGTGCACAAACTTCTCCAAAAGGTTTTGTACTATAAGCAGGTCCTACAACGAATATTATGTCAGCACTTTTCACTACTTTTTTGATATCATGCCCGGCATATCTAATTTTTTGAAAACCATCTAAATCTCCACTAGCATGAATACCCCCTTTTTTTGAAATTGTTTCAATATTGGCAGGAAAATCTTCAAAATCAAACATAAATACATTATTACCTGCTGCTGCAAAGTCATATGCTACTGCACAACCACCATTACCTGAACCTAAAACTGCTACTTTCATTAACTGGCCTCCTCCTTTAATTATTTCAACTTAATAAAACTGCAATTTGTATTCCGTTTTTCTTTAAAAACTATTTTTTTTCTGATATTTAAAAGGGTTTTTCTAGTAATATCTTTTATTAATCCTGTCATAACAATAAACATAAATCATATATTTTATTAAAAACTAATACTATTTTCTAATACTTTTATGTTACCACGTGTATAAATGTTCAAAATTCGTCATATAATTGTCAGAAAATTATCATAACAATATATATGTGACAGATATCCGTCATTTTATTTTTACATATTTTATTAATATGATTAAATTACAATTTTATGTTATAATATGGACACCATTAGAGATGAGGAGTTGTTATTTTATGCCTAAAAAAGGAATTAATGGAGTTGATATTTATTATGAACTACAAGGTGAAGGAGACGATACTGTAGCTTTTTTAAACGGGGTTGCCATGTCGACTCCCTGGTGGGAGCCGCAAGTAAAGAATGTTAAGAATAACTATGAAGTTCTATTACACGACTTCAGGGGGCAAGGACAGTCAACTCTTGAACCTAAAAATTTCACATTCGAACAACACGCTGATGATTTTAATAAATTATTAGAAGAATTAGATATTGATAAAGTACATATTGTAGGTGTTTCCTATGGTGCTGAAGTAGCAATGGTTTTCGCATTGAAATATCCCCAAAAAATATCTTCTCTCTTTTTAGGTACAGCCGTTAGTGAAGTAAGGCCTTTACTGAAGGCTAAAATTGAGTCCTGGATTTTAGCCTGTAAAACTTATGATGGAGAACTTTTCTTTAAGGTTATGGCTCCCTATGTATATTCTAATTCATTCTATGAAAAGAAAGGGGATTGGCTGGAAAAAAGGGCAAAACAATTTGATGAAGTGGTTACAAAAGAATGGTTTGACGCTTTTATAGCCCTCTGTGGAAACTTCCTTACTCTTGATATTACAGATCAATTGAACAAAATTGATTTACCAACCCTAATAGTATCTGCAGAAAATGATATTCTAAAACCACCTTTATATGGTAAAATTATTCATGAACAAATAAAAAATTCAGAATTTAAAGTTATAGAAGATTCCGGTCATGGACTTTTCGCCGAAAAACCACGTGAATTCAATAATGTATTAAAAAAATTTTTAAACAAAAACAAAACTAATTAATTTATAGAATTAAATTTTACTGTTCTTAATAAAAACCTCTGGGCCCTTATATGCCCAGAGGTGTTTTTATTATGTATATTGTTTATCAGATATAGAATCCCATTTCCCATTTTTAAAGGCTTAATATCTCCATCTCATATTTCCTATAAAAATATACAACTATTTAGAATTGATTGTTAAACCTTAATTAAGCCCACATTATTTACCCCTTTC
>CAZGMM010000141.1:0-5564 GCA_964526845.1 uncultured Halanaerobiales bacterium
TTATTATTTGAGACTATTGAATTATTTTTCCTTTAGTATTATAATTGAATTAGAATATATATTTTACTTAAATTTAAAAAAATTCTTTGTTAGTATTAGATGGAAACAATATCAAACAAGAGGTCAGCAGATAATATCTGATATTGTTACAGTTGATACTAACTTTTTTATTTGAGACTTTCTTTACATAAATTAAGGTAATAATAAGAAGCTTATAATTGGTAAAGCCTCCGATAAGATTCGGATATCTATTTGAGGTGGTGAGATCGGCGAAAAAAGAAGTAAACACCATTCATTAGTGGAGGCTGTATTTAATTATTGCATTTGGTGTTGTTTTTGGTCTTGGTCATTATTTTATACCAGTAGCTTTTACAAATATGCTAAATATTAATGCTCCCGATATTATTGCAATTATCTGTATTGGCGGCTTTTTAATTGCAGCTGGTTTAGCTGCTTATCTATCCTTAAGAGCAAATAACTGGAAGGAAGTAAGAATTGCTACTTATTATTTAACAACCTGGAGTCTTTTAAATGGAATCAGATTAGGTTATGTAGTATTCATTGAGGGAGATATGAGTTTAATTGGTAATGTGGTTATTACTTTAATTATTGGGTTAGGATTAGGGTATCAAGTATTTAGACGATATTCTGAATCTAAAAAAGTCTCTCATATTGAAAAGGCTGCAGCCAGTCGTTAGTCTTAACATTAATTAGGTATTTTATATTATGGCTTTACTTTGTTCTAAGTATATAAAAAATTATGCGTAGAATAGGGGAAGTCATATTTTTCATACAATAATTTCAAATATATTTTTCATATATTTGTTTATATCTATTTAGATTGGTATAATATAGATAAATATTAATATAAAAAGGAAAGATATAATATGGAAATCAAAAACATAGAATGGAAAAAACCTTTAATATATACGCTTGTTTTTCTTAGTATAGTATTCTCTTTAAAAATATTTATTTTCACCCTTACACCATTTTTTCTAGCACTATTAGTTTCTTTGATAATTGATAAACCAGTTTGTATGTTATCTAAAAAGATACCGCGTAATTTAGCTGTATTAATTATGATACTAATAGTAATAACGATTATGATTTTTATTTCTTTTTTACTTATTACTAATACGGTCTATGAATTAATATATTTATCTAGATATTTACCTGAATACAGGGAGCAGATTACTGATTTTATAGACGAATTTTTAATGCGTCAACAGGAACTTTTTGACCGGATGCCTGATGTAGTAACCAACATTTTAACGCAGATACTAGATAATGTCTACCAAAGAGGCGAGTCCTTTGTTTCTAATATGATTGATTGGTCACTGAATATAACTTTCTATATACCGGGTTATATAATAATCTTACTGTTTACTATTATCACTACATTTTTTATTAGCAAAGATAAAGATCTCATACTTAAATATCTAAAATCCAAGGATAAAATAGCCGATATTTTAGAATCAAATATGGTCCAGGATATCTTTAGTTATCTTAAAGTTCAACTATTGATCATTTCGAACACTACCATTTTAACGGGGATTACCTTTTCGATACTTAACTATCCATATGTAATTTTAATTGCGATTATTAATGGTATCTTGGATTTGATCCCGGTTATTGGGCCGGGGGCCATTTTGTGGCCGCTCATAATTTATAATATTGTAATGAATAATATCCAAAAAGCGGTTATATTATTTGTCTTATACATAATATTAATCGGCGCCAGATACTTTTTGGAAAGCAAAGTGCTTGGAAAGAATATTGGAGTCCACCCTATCCTATTACTTTTGGGTATCTATGTTGGTTTAATTACGATGGGATTACAGGGAATAATTTTAGCTCCCTTATCGATAATATTCTTCAAAGCTTTATGGCGGACGGGTATAATATCCAAAGAATAAAATAAGTACATAATTAAATATTTTTTGTAAAGGCCCAAATGGTCACTATAAAAATCCATTTGGGTTTTTACTGTTTTGATAAGAATATTTAAAAGAAGGAAATTTTTTGCAATTAACGAAGTATTAAATAAGTTAAAGTTCAATATTTCATGTTAGAGGGAGGAGTTTTTGATTAAGTCTTATGTAGCAAGGCAGCCAATATTTAATACAGATCAATCAGTATATGGATACGAATTGTTATATAGAGGGTTTTCCAAAAATAATACTGAAAAAGTGGACGGTGATACCGCAACCTCTGAAGTTTTAATAAATAGTTTTAGTACTATCGGTATTGAAAGCATTACCCAAAAAAAGAGGGCTTTTATTAATTTTACAAAGAAGTTGTTAGTAAAAGAAGCACCAACAATATTCGATAAAGAAATTATTATTGTAGAAGTATTAGAAAATATTGAAATAAACCAACAGATGATATCAATATGTAGAAAACTTAAAGATAAAGGGTATATAATAGCTTTAGATGATTTTATCTTCGATGAAAGTTACTTACCCCTACTTAAAATAGCTGATATCATAAAGGTAGATTTTCTCTATTCCACTCAATCTCAAAGAGAGAAAATTGAAAGCATTGCTACAGCATGCAGTAACCTTATTGGCTGAAAAAATTGAAACAAGAGAAGAGTTTGAAAGAGCTAAAGAACTCGGATATTCTTATTTCCAGGGATATTTTTTCAAAAAACCCGAGATATTTGAAAGTGATGAAATACCGGTTTATCCCAATAATTACTTTTTGGCTTTAAATGAGCTAAATAAAAAAGAACCTGATTTTAATAAAGTTGCCGATATTATAAGGAACGATATGTCCTTATCATATAAATTATTAAAATTAATCAACTCAGCTGCTTTTGGAATGCGAACTGAAGTTAAGTCCATTAAACAGGCTTTAGTTATCCTGGGCATAGCCGAGATGAAAAAGTGGCTTAATTTAATTGTGCTCAAAAAAATAGCTAAAGATGAGCCGAAGGAGATCATGAGGACCGCTTTAATTGGAGCTAAAACTGCCGAAGAAATAGGTAA
This sequence comes from uncultured Halanaerobiales bacterium, assembly GCA_964526845.1. Classification (GTDB taxonomy): domain Bacteria; phylum Bacillota; class Halanaerobiia; order Halanaerobiales; family M55B127; genus M55B127. The sequence continues at coordinate 2,991 of CAZGMM010000141.1, forward strand.
AGAGATAGTTACTAATATCAATCCCTCAGAGTTATTTATGGTGGGTCTCTTTTCAATGCTGGATACACTAATGCATCAAGATAGAAAAATACTCATGGAAGATTTACCGATATCTCAAAGAATCAAAGATGCTATCCTGGGCAGAAAAGGTATATATAGAGACATATTACAGCTTATTATTTCTTATGAAGAAGGCCGCTGGAACATGGTGGATATTTTCTGTAAGAAATTAGAACTAGATAAAGAAAAAATTTCAACTTCCTTTATTTCAGCTTTCGAATGGGGGGAGGAAGTCATTCGATACTAATTAAAAGAGGAGTGAGGAAAATGCCTAAAAGTGTCAAATTCCTTTATAAGTTGGCCAGAACTGCTAATGATGTGGAAAAACTGGCAAGTGGGGATTCAAAAAAGATTGCCAAACGGGCTAAAAATAAAATATTGGGCAAAACGATCATGAAAGCATTAATGAAATAAAGGGGGATAAATTATGCGAACAATTATAGAGGAGAGGTCCATTGGTGAAAAACTTAGTATAGGTGTTCAGACCGAAGAAGAGGAAGTAGGTTTGTTCATTGCCTCAGAAGATGTGTCGGCTAGTATTGCCTTTCGCGAGGAGGAATGGAGCAAGTTTGTAAAAGCAGTCAAAGATGCAGATGAAAAAATGAAGAAATTATTTTAAGGTTAAAAAAATTAATAAAGAAATTATTTTCCATTTTAATTTTGAATCTAGGAGTGTATATTAATGAAGATCAGTGAATTTGCCAATAAATATGGGGTTAGCAATGATACAGTAAGGTATTATATGAAGTTGAACTTAATCGTTCCTCAAAAAAAGGGCGGTCATTATATCTTTGACGAAGAATGTGAAGAAGAGATTAAAGAAGTATTAAGATTAAAAGAAATGGGCTTTTCCTTACAGGAGATAAAAAAGATATTTTATTTTAAAAGGATAGGTAAACTTACTTCTTTTCAAAGGAATAATTACTATCAGAGTCTCTATAAAGAAAAAATTGAAGAAATTGAGAAAGAGATTAAGCAGTTAAAAGAAGCTAAACTTGAATTAGAAGAAAAAGTAGAGGAGTTAGAAAAAGTAAATTACGAGAATAAAGTTACAATGGGGATTGGATTGAATTCCCTCTCCTTATTTGTCTGTCCCGAATGTAAAAGTGATTTAACTTTATCAGCAGAGAATGTCAAAGATAATAATATAATAGAAGGTAGTTTAAACTGCAGTTGTGGTGCAAGTATCAAAATAAAGGATGGTATATTATACAGTAATAATATAAAAGAAGCTGAGATGGATATAGACGAAAGAGAGATCGAGAGTGAACACATTGAAGACTATATTAAGACAACTGACCCGGATTTTATGGATAAATCCTATCAAAGTATGGAATGGTTAAAACAACAATTGGAAAAGGAAGAGCTAAAGGACAAAATTATATTAGAACCAGGCTCAGGTTATGGATATTTCTTACGCCAGATTTATGATCAATTACCCAAATCAACCTATTATATTTGCATTGATAATAAACCACGCTTGAATAAATATTTAAAGAGTATATTAGAGATGACAGGAAAAAAAGCCAACATAATTTTTATTACAGCTGATCTACCTAAATTACCGCTTAAAGATAACTTGGTTGATATCTTAGTAGACTTTACGGGAACTTCTGTATACTCATTTGAAAATGAGTCTTTTTTACCGGCTGAATTAGATCCATATTTAAAAGAAGAAGTTACAATGTTGGCTACCTTTATAATTTATCACAAGTTCGGATCTAAAAATGTTGTAGACCGACCTCTAAGAAAGAATTTCATGTATAGTGAGGTTAAAAATAATATTATTGAACAGGGATTTGAAGTTGTTTTAGAGCATAAATCTAAGTCGCAAAAAATTAAAGAGAGTATGGGCAAATACGAAGATTTTGCCCAACCGGGTGATGAAATTTATTCCTATCAACTTAAAGCAAAAAGGTGGAGTTAACTCCACCGCTTTTGTTTTTTAGAGCGTAAAAATGAAAAATAATCACTTGCAATAGAGTAAACTCTATCACATATACTAAAAACAAATCAAAGAAGGAGTGATTAAAATATGGAGAAAACCTGGTTAGAAAATTATGTTTTATTGATGCTAAGGATAGATAAAATTTTTAAAGAAAAAAATGATTTTTATGTGGATGCCTATATTGGCCCTGAGGAATTAAAAGAAAGAGTAGAAAAGGAAGAAGCAAAAAATAAGAATGAACTAATTGATGAAGTTGAGAATTTATTAAGTCAACTAAACAGCTTAAGTTTTGAAGATAAGCGGAAAAATTATTTACAAAAACAATTAACTGCTGTCAAGACTATATTACAGATATTTAGGGGTGAAGAGTTAAACTTAAAAGAACAGGTGGAATCTATCTTAGATATAGAATATAGTTGGGTAGAGGAAGAACATTTCGAAAAAGGCCTTGAATTTTTTAAACAGGGTTTACCCGGCAAAGGTGATTTAATTGATAGATATGGTGTTTGGATGCAGAGGAATATGTATTCTTTTGATAGTAGTAAAGACAAATATGATTATTTAAA
>CAZGMM010000142.1:0-5460 GCA_964526845.1 uncultured Halanaerobiales bacterium
ATTCATATTTTTGTAAAATTACATTTTTAGCTTTTCTAAATCTTCAAGTAGGTAGTCATTTAATATTTTTATATAAGTACCCTTCATACCGAGAGAACGGGATTCGATTACACCAGCACTCTCAAACTTACGTAGGGCATTAACTATTACCGATCTTGTGATTCCTACCCGATCAGCAACCTTACTGGCCACTAATAAGCCTTCTTCACCATCAAGTTCATCGAAGATGTGCTCGATAGCTTCCAGTTCTGAGTATGATAGGGTATCGATTGCAATTTGCACTGCTGCTCTTTTGCGGGCTTCTTTTTCTATTTCATTACTTCTTTTTCTGAGGATTTCCATTCCTACCACAGATGCACCGTATTCTGCCAATACTAAATCAGTATCACTAAATTCCTCTCCATAACGGGAAAGAACCAATGTACCTAAACGATCTCCGCCCCCAATAACCGGTACGATAGTAGTTTTTTTATCGGTATACATACAATCTTGTTCTGGATCAAATACACAAACCTGATCTTCCTGAGTTACATTAGCCCTGGTACCATTTACCTGTAAAAGACTCTCATTATAGTCTTCGGGAAATCTATTATCTTTACTAACTATTTCATCCATTATCTCACATTCGAAGTCTTCCATAAAAGCATGTCCTAATATTTTACCTTTTTTACTAGCAATGTAAACATTGCATTCAATCGCTTCGGAGAGAACCGGGGCCATCTTTTCAAAATCAACAGGTTGACCGCCTGATCTCTGTAATAGGCGATTAATCTTCCTACTTTTTTCTAATAAATCAGTCATTTAAAATACCTCCATTTATTTAATTTTATAAATTATAGGATATATTTGCTCAAGTCTTTATCTTTCACTACTTCGGAAAGTTGTTCATTTACATAATCAACATCTATTGTTACTTCATTATTTTCTATATTATCCGGAGCATTAAATGAAAGTTTCTCTAATAGCTTTTCCATTATAGTATGAAGTCTTCTTGCACCAATATTCTCGGTCTGTTCATTAACTTCATAGGCAAATTCTGCAATTTCACGAATAGCATCATCAGTAAATGTAATATTCATACCTTCCGTTTCTAAAAGAGCTCGATATTGTTTGGTTAGGGCATTTCTCGGTTGAAGTAGAATCTGTTCGAAGTCATCAACTGAAAGACTTTTAAGTTCTACCCTTAAAGGAAACCTACCCTGTAGTTCGGGAATTAAATCTGACGGTTTAGACATATGAAAAGCTCCTGCTGCTATAAAGAGAATATGATCTGTTTTAACAGAACCGTGTTTTGTCATAATCGTAGATCCTTCTACAATCGGAAGAATATCTCTTTGGACTCCTTCTCTCGAAACATCCGGTCCAGAAGCCTGATCCTTGCCGGCAACTTTATCGATTTCATCTAAAAAGATGATACCTTCATCTTCCACAAGGTTGATGGCTTCTGATTTAACTTCTTCGTTATCTATTAATTTTTTTGCTTCTTCATCTTTTAAAATATCAATAGCTTCTTTTATTTTAACTTTCCTGGTTTTTTTCTGTTTGGGAAAAATATCTCCAAACATATCCTGGAAATTTATACCCATTTCTTCTACACCCTGGCCGGTAAAAAGCTCCATCATCTGGGGAGAATCCTTTTCAATAGATATTTCAATCTTCCTTTCATCTAATTCGCCTTCCTTTAATTTTTCCATTAATTTATCTCTGCGGCGCTGGATTCTCTGATAGCTTTCAGATTGTTCCTCTTTTTTCTCTTCTTCATCTGATAGAAACTGAAAGGGGCCTTTTTTCTTTTGGCTGGGCATCGGAAGTATGTTTTCTATTATTCTTTCCCGGGCTGCCCTTAGGGCTTCTTTTTCAACCTCTTCCATCTTCTTTTCCTTGATCATTCTAATAGCACTTTCTATTAAATCTCTAACCATTGATTCTACATCTCGGCCTACATAACCTACTTCAGTAAATTTAGTAACTTCTACCTTGATGAAAGGTGCTTCCGCAATATTGGCTAAACGCCTGGCTATTTCAGTCTTACCTACACCGGTTGGACCGATCATCAGGATATTTTTTGGTATGATTTCTTCCTGTAAATCTTTATCTACCAATTTCCTTCTATATCTATTACGTAAAGCAATAGCTACAGATTTTTTTGCGTCATTCTGTCCTACTATATATTGATTAAGTTTTTCGACTATTTGACTCGGTGTTAACTCCATAAACATCCTCCTAATATATATTATAGATCTTCGGTAATTATATTATCATTTGTATAAATACAAATATCGGCTGCAATTTTAAGAGCCCGGGTGGCGATTTCCTCAGCTGATAAATCCTGATTGCTGTCAATTAGGGCTCTAGCAGCGGCCTTAGCATAAGCACCACCGGAACCAATTGCCAGTATTTCATCATCAGGTTCAATTACATCTCCGGTCCCGGAGATTAATAATAGTTTTTCTTTATCAGCAACTAATAACAATGCTTCTAACCTTCTTAGCATTTTATCAGTCCGCCATTCTTTGGCTAACTCTACTGCAGCACGTTCTAAGTTACCGTGGTATTCTTCTAATTTTCCTTCAAATTTTTCAAATAGGGTAAAAGCATCGGCAGAAGTTCCGGCAAAGCCCGCCAGTATTTCATCATTATATAACCTTCTCACCTTGCGGGCAGTTGCTTTCATAACTGTATCTCCCATTGTTACCTGGCCGTCTCCGGCTAAAGCTACTTTATCCTTATATTTAACAGCAACTATTGTCGTTGCTTTTATTTTCTCCATTAATGGTACCTCCTATAATATTTGCAAAATTTTAAATCTTCTGATGGATTCAGTTTAACACAAGCAATTTCACTGTGTCAAATATTCAACTATTCTTTAACTGTATGTTTACATTCCTTATTAGTGCATTTATAATATTTACCACTTTTTTTACTGTATTTCTCGACCATCATACTACCACATTTTGGACATTTTTTGTTGGTTGGTTTATCCCAGGAAACAAAATCACAGTCGGGATAATTACTACAACCGTAAAAGGTTTTTCCTTTTTTGGATTTTCTCTTTACTACTTCCCCATCCTCACATTTGGGACAATCTACACCTATTTTGTCAAGATAAGGCTTTGTGTTTTTACATTCTGGAAAACCAGAGCAAGCTAGAAATTTACCGTATCTACCGTGTTTTATAACCATCGGTCTACCACATTTATCACACTCAATATCGGTCTCTATATCCATATTAACTTTTTTCATATTTTCCCTTGCTTCATCCAATCTTTCCTTAAAATCGGAATAGAAGTCCTTTAAGATCTGCTGCCACTGTTCTTTACCTTCTTCAATCTCATCTAATCTTTTTTCTAATTGGGCAGTAAATTCTATATCAGTAACGTCGGGAAAATATTCATTTAATAACTCATTAACCGTTTTGCCGAGGTCAGTCGGTATAAAGTACTTACCTTTTTTGTCAACATAATTTCTTGAAACAATTTTTGACAAGGTAGGGGCATAAGTACTCGGCCTACCAATGCCTTCTTCTTCCATTGTTTTGACTAAAGAAGCCTCTGTATAGCGCGGTGGGGGATTTGTAAAGTGCTGTTCAGGTTCTATCTCGGATGCTTCTATTTCATCTTTCTCTTCCACCTCAGGTATATAATCATCTTTATTATCACCGTTAAATAGTCTTAAAAAACCGGGAAAGATTAACTCAGAACCTGTAAACCTGAAGTTGTACTTTCCATTTAAGATATCAATGGCATAGGTTTTATAGACAGCCGGTTTCATCTGACTGCCGATAAATTGATTCCAGATTAGATTATATAGTGCATACTGGTCTTTAGATAAATACTTTTTGATCTTATCGGGTGACCTAAAGGCAGATGTGGGTCTAATTGCCTCATGGGCATCCTGAGTATTACTGCCGCTCTTACCATAAGATTTTCCCTGGTAGTATTTATCTCCAAAGTTATCAATTATATAATTTTTGGCTTCACCTTTTGCTTCATTGGATAACCTGGTACTATCGGTCCTGATATAACTTATGAGGCCGGCTGTTCCTTCACTACCGATATCTATACCTTCATATAACTGTTGGGCGATAAACATAGTCTTTTTAGCAGAAAAATTAAGTACGGAAGAAGCCCTCTGTTGTAAGGTACTGGTTGTAAAGGGTGGATAGGGATTCCTTCTTCTTTTCTTAATTTTTATATTATCAATCACATATTTATTTTTTTCTAAATCCTCTAATACCTTATTTACTTCATTTTCACTACCTAAATCAAAGTCTTCGCCCTCTATCTTAAATAGATCGGCTTCAAAATTTTCTTGCCCATCATTAAAGACAGCTGTTATAGACCAGTATTCTTCCGGTTCAAAGTTTTCAATCTCTTCTTCCCGTTGACAGATTATTTTTACCGCAACCGATTGAACACGGCCGGCACTTAAACCTTTCCTTACCTTTTTCCAGAGTAAGGGACTTAATTTATAACCAACCAGTCTATCCAAGAGGCGTCTGGCCTGCTGGGCATCTACGAGATCTTGATCGATCTCTCTTGGATTGTCGATAGCTTTAGAAATTGCATTTTTAGTTATTTCATTAAATTCAATCCTATTTTTGCTTTCTTCTAATTTAAGAGCTCTTGATAAGTGCCATGAGATCGCTTCCCCTTCTCTGTCAGGGTCAGTCGCAAGATATACATGCTCACTTTTCTTTTTTGCTTTTCTTAATTTTTTTAAAACCTTACCTTTACCTCTAATGGTAATATATTTAGGTTCAAAATTTTCTTCTATATTAATACCCATTTTACTTTTGGGTAAATCAACTACATGTCCCATCGATGCTTTTACATCATAATTTTTGCCTAAAAACTTTTTGATTGTCTTGGCTTTTGCTGGGGACTCTACGATAACTAAGTTCTTTTTAGCCATGATCAAATTAACCTCCAAAATATTTAATTAATGTATTTAAAATCTTTTGATAATTTTGTTGAAAATTCCTTAAAATGGTTTGAGATATAATTGATACGGTTTTCATCATCTACTACATCTTGAATCAATTCCCAAAAATCAAAGTTCTTATTGTTGTTATAATAGACATTCTGGATAATCTTATTTACTATTTCTTCTGTTTCTTTAATGGTAATAATGTTCATGATTAGCAGTCTTTTAATTAAACCGCGGTGTTCTTTGGGAAGGTACATCTTCTCCTGTACAGTAAATACCCTATTCAGGAAATTATCCTCTGAAATACCTTCTATATCACTATGCTCAATGATTTCTGGCTTTTCAAAAATTAATTGAAAAGCTTCATCAATATCTTCAATTTCATATCCCTTGTCGTCCAACTCATTGATTAAGTCTTCCTGGTCAACAACTTCATCTCCACTATTTAAAAGTTCCTCTATAAGATAACTTAAAATATCAAATATCTTTTCTCTCATATATATCTGCAGGTAAAACCTGCTAATACCTCCT
>CAZGMM010000143.1:0-5418 GCA_964526845.1 uncultured Halanaerobiales bacterium
TAAATTCCCTTAAACTTCTTTTTAAAAATGATGACGATATCAATGAAACCAAAGCCTACCAACAGTTATGCCGGGTTGTAAAAGAACAGTCTATAGAAACTACCAAACAGCTTAAGGCTAAAGATGATAAAGATGTAAAATCTTCTAGCATGCAAAACCCTCATGATGAAGATGCTACTTATCGCAAAAAAGGCTCCAAAGAACAAAAGGGATACTCAGTTAATATTAGTGAAACCTCTAATCCTGATAATCCAGCTCAAATGATAACAGATGTATCAATAGATGCTAATATACAAAGTGATGTTAACTTTCTTAAAAACAGGTTGGCTGATATTAGCCGCAAGACAGATTTAGAAAAACTAATTGTAGATGGTTCCTATTATGGAACTGACAGTAAAAAGACAGCCCAGAAAAATGAAACGGAACTTATTCCAACTAATTTAACAGGACAGGACCCTCAATACAGTAACGCCGGATTTAAGTTAAAGCACAAACAGGGTGTTGTAACCTGTCCGATGGGCAAGACTCCCGTTAAAGATAAATATCTAGAAAGTAGTGATACTTACGCTGCCTGGTTTGAAAAAAGCGACTGTAAAAACTGTTCTTATCGGGACAAATGTCCGGTTACGGAACAGAAAAAAATGATGACTGTCCGCTTTAAGAAAAAACGATATGATCGTGACTGTTTAAGAGAGAAACTTTCTACAGACCAATACAAGTTTCTAAAACGGTTTAGAGCAGCAGTAGAAGGAACCTTTTCTGCTTTAAAAAGAGCACAGGGTTTAGACCAGTTTAAAGTATGTGGTAAATTAAAAGTCCGTTGTACAACTATGTATAAAGCGATTGGATATAATGTAAAACAGCTGGTTAAAGTACTAAATGGACGTTTTAGAGGCTGTTTGAGTACATAAACAACCAAAAGTAGGATGAATATGGCTTAAATATTAATAGTAGAGTATATGAATTTAGTTTAACTGGTTTGGTAACTATATTATCAAATGTTTTTAATCAATTTAGTTTTATTTGGGCTCATAATAGCTATATTATTACATTTTTCGCAGTGTAATCATATATATTATTTTAAAAAAGAGGATTATTATTTTATTTCTTGAAATTTATATATAAATAAATCATATAAGAGGAGGGATTGCAGTGAGTCTGTTGATGGCAGGTTTTTCACCCCATCCACCCCTGGCTATTCCAGATATTGGTAGGGATAATTTAAAGGAAGTATCCGATACCATAGATAGCCTTAAAGAACTTGGCAGAGAAGTTGTAGAAAGTGATCCCGAACTATTGATAACAATCAGCCCACATGGTACCGTTATGCGGGAATCGATCTCAATTATTGATGAAGATGTTGTACGTGGTGATTTTGGACAGTTTGGCTATAGTAATATAAGCTTTGAAAGAAAAGTGGATACCCATTTCATAGATATTTTAAAAAAGAATGCGTCTAAAGAAGGTTTTCATACCATCAGTTTAAAGGATAGAGATGGTACTAAACTCGATCATGGAGTCCTTGTACCACTCTATTATATCCAAGAAGCCGGTCTCAAAGATATCCCGATTGTACCGATTAATATGGCCTTTTGGGACTATCATGAACTTTATGAGTTCGGTAAAATCATTAACCAAACTATTGAAGAAGAAAATATCGATGCGGTTGTCGTTGCCAGTGGGGACCTTTCTCATCGGTTAAAACCAGGTGCCCCGGCCGGTTATGATGAAAATGCGGAAGAGTTTGATAAGGAGTTTGTCAGATTAATTGATGAAAACCAATTAGCTCAGATCAAAGACATGGACAAAGGCCTTATTCACAGGGCCGGAGAATGTGGACACCGCCCGATGGTCATTTTGTCAGGTATTTTATCCGAACACAAGGTACAGACCGATTTAAAATCATATGAAGGACCTTTTGGTGTTGGTTATGCCGTAGCCAGTTTCAAAATTCTTGCAGGGGGTAATTAGGTTATGGAAGAAGAAATGGGATATGTTGAATTAGCCAGAAAAACTATTGAAAATTATATAAAGGAAAAAAGAAAGATAGATCCACCGCAATCCGGTAAGTTTCAAAAAAGAGCCGGAGCCTTTGTTTCTATAAAAAAGAGCGGCCAACTAAGGGGCTGTATTGGAACTATAGAGCCAACCCGTCCCTTTTTAGGCCAGGAAATTGTCGAAAATGCGATCAGTGCCTCCACCCGCGACCCGCGATTTCAACCTATCACGGAAGATGAACTTGATCAGATTGATATATCTGTTGATATTCTAGGAGAAAAGGAACCTGTAGAAGATATTTCACAGTTGGACCCAGAAGAGTATGGTGTGATTGTGAAGAAAAACTCCCGGACCGGTCTGCTTTTACCCAACCTGGAAGGGGTAGATACAGTTGAACGCCAGCTCGAAATAGCTAGAAAAAAGGCGGGTATTTCAGCCCAGGAAGATTATCAAGTCTTAAGATTTAAGGTGGAGCGCTATGAAGAATAAGAAAAAGGAAGCCATGTTTTATGAAAAAAAGGAAGGGAAAACCGTCCAGTGTCAGTTATGTCCCCATAACTGTGTAATAAACGAGGGCAAGAGAGGAATCTGCCGGGTTAGAATTAATGAAGAGGGAACTCTTTATACAGAAAATTATGGGGAGATAAGTTCAATGGGGGTTGATCCCATTGAGAAAAAACCGCTTTATCACTTTTATCCCTCACAAGGCATACTCTCACTGGGAACTTATGGTTGTAACTTCAAATGCAAGTTCTGCCAAAATTTTAGAATAAGTCAGCAGCAGCCTACCACTACTTACCAGACCCCGTCCGATATTATTAAACAGGCTAAAGACCGTAATATAATGGGTATTGCATACACTTATTCCGAACCAATGGTATGGTATGAATTCGTCTATGAAACCGCTATAAAGGCCCAGGAAGCCGGTTTAAATAATGTGCTGGTCACTAATGGATATCTTAATCAAAAGCCGCTTAAAAAGCTTACTCCCTACATCGATGCAGCTAATATTGATTTGAAGTCTTACCATAATGATTTCTATAAAGAGATCTGTGGAGGTACCCTCCAGCCGGTTTTAGAGACCATCAAATACATGTACGGTAAAACTCATCTTGAATTGACGACTTTAATTGTCACAAACCATAATGATGGTCTAGATGAGTTAGAAGACATATTCAAGTGGGTATCTGATTTAAGTGAAGATATACCGATGCACCTTTCCCGCTATTTTCCTAACTATAAGATGGATGAACCGGCCACCCCGGAAAGAAAGATGGAGGCAGCCTATGAGCTTGCTAAAAAGTATTTAAACTATGTCTATATCGGTAATATGAGAAGTAAAAAAGGTCAGAATACTTACTGTCCGAACTGTGGGACAGAAGTGATTACCAGGCAGTATTTTAATGCCCAAAACAAACTTGAAGAGGGTAAATGTCCGGAATGCGGTAAGCAGATCTTAAAGTACTATTAAATAAAGTTCCAACCGTAGATATAGAAAGTATAAATCAAGTAAAAGCCTGCCCCAAAAAAGGAGGGCACGAGGATAGATTTTTCAGCCCGTTCATAAAGGGTCACCGAGATTAAGGCAAAGATAAAGTAGATAATGATCTTATCCGGTGAGAGATGGTAGATTAAAAAGGAGAAAAAGAGGGCTGACATTAATTTTGAAACTAGCCTTGGTAATTTATAATTAAAAACTTCATAAACAAAGAGGTTCAGCATCAACTGTTCACTGAAGGCAATGATAAAAAATATGGGGAAGACCAAAACAAGTGGTAAAGTACTGCGTACAAGGGTCTCCATGGTTAAAACCTTATAGAGGGGTTTAAAAACCCGGGAAATATTGCCCGTACTTAAGGGGAAATTGATTAATAAGATAACAAGACCCAATAAAATAATAAGGTAGATAATAAGAGAAATTAGTTTCTTAGTTAATGATTTGAATGAGATACCTAGCTCTTTAAAAGATAAATCATAGATAAAAACAAAGTATAAGAAGATTAGACTAATAAAAATAAGGCGGGCTGCAAAGTGAAATAAAAGGTCAAAAAAACCGCTTAAAGCCGGTACCTGCATAAAAGAAGCGAAGTCAAAGAACCGGTTAAAGATTAAGGTAAAAAACCAAAGTGTATATATGATAATTATATCTTTATAGTTGATTCTATTTATCCAGTTTGTTTTAGAATTCATAGGGCAATCACCTCTTATTATTTTCTTTATAAATAATTAAATTCCTGCTTTATAAATCAGTTAATAACCTATATAATATATAATGATAAGCGGTTTTGCAAAAAAAGGGGTGGGTTAAATTTGATCTGGTCAGTAATTACCAATATAATTGACCTCTTCATCGTAGGAGCAATTATATATTTTCTCCTCAACTTAATAAAAGGGACCAGGGCTGTCCAGTTAATTAAAGGTCTCGTACTCATTTTCATTGCTTCTGTCGTAAGCCAGCTCTTGAACTTAAACACGGTTCACTGGTTTTTACAGAGCGTCTTGACCATGTTAATAGTTGCCCTGCCGATCGTCTTCCACCCTGAATTAAGAAGGGCCTTAGAACAATTAGGGCGAGGTGGTTTTTTAAGCAACCAATTAGTTCATAAATGGTCAGCCAAAGATATTAATGAAATCATTATGGCGTCCGATGAGTTAGCGGAAGAAAAAACAGGTGCCTTGATTGTGTTTGAAAACGAAGTGGGTCTTAGGGACTACATAGAAACCGGCACCGAGATTAATGCCCAAATTAGTAAAGAATTAATTGAAAACCTATTTTATAAATCGGCCCCCCTCCATGATGGGGCGGTCATTGTAGGAGAAGGCAGGGTAAAAGCGGCCGGCTGTCTATTAAATCTATCTAATAAACCCAGTATAAATCCCAAGTTAGGAACCAGACACCGGGCAGCTATTGGAATTACCGAGGAATCAGATGCGATTGTGATTGTTGTCTCCGAAGAAAGTGGTGTAATCTCACTCGCCCAGGATGGAGAGCTTATCAGATATCTGGATAAATCTAAATTAAGAGAGATCCTATTTAAGGAATTTGTACCCCGTAAGACAAATGACTTCTTTTCATAAGGTAGTGTAAAAAGTTTTATGAAAAAGAGCTCAAATTAGAGGAAATATCAAATTACAAGTAGAAAATATATTAGAATAAGCCAGCCCCCTTGACAAACACCAGATAAAATGGTTTTTTAAGCTCAACGAGGGCGAAGAAAGCAGATATATAGGCAGGGTAAAACAGCCAACCCTCGCAGTTTCTATTTTACCATTTTACTGGTTAAGTTTGTAAAGGGTTCGCTTCGCTGCTTTTAATACTCGGGCTCAAAAACAGATATATATAGGCTAACTAAGAAGCCTGCTGACCTTCAATATATTCCTGAGCTAGACCGATCAAAGTGAGCCATTTACCCGGCATAT
>CAZGMM010000144.1:0-5283 GCA_964526845.1 uncultured Halanaerobiales bacterium
TTTGCAGGCTTACATGCACACCGTCTACTTCCATAAAAAGGTGATCAACTTCTTCCCTTTCTTCATCACTTTCCGGCAGTAGTCCAGCTTCAAAAAGGCGCTCTCTTTTTTCTGCTCTCTTGCGGCGAATTCTTCCTCCTAATTTTTGTACCCAGTTATGAATGGTACTATGGCTGGTCGAAACATCTAAAATTTCTTCCACTTTTTCAGCAGACTTTCTATAAGAAAGGTCTTGGATTAATTCAAAGGCAACTTCCTTTAAGGCAGGTGATTGCCTGTCATTAGCAGGTATACCAAGGTACTCATCCAAAAGATATTGATAGGTGCCATTCGTATCTTTGTAGTATCTCCGGTTTAACTCGATCATTCCAAACAAGGTCTTAATCTCTCTTTTTCTAAAGCCTTTATTTTCTAATACTTCTTTATCACGTTCTTCCATCAGTTTTTCCTCTATTAATAGAAGTATTTCTTCCAGTGCTTTTCTTACTCTGAAACAGTTTGCTCTAAAAATGTTTCGCTCTAAATCCTTGAAAATACCGACATTATATAATATTCTTAAAATAGTATCATTTTTCAAGAGGCCTCACTCCTTTCGTTTTTTGTTTTTCTTCTTGTGAGGCCTCTTTTCTTTATTTATTTTGAAATTCCTGCCTTTTTCTCCCACATTTATTTTACACTAACAAGTTCAGACTTAATACTTAAATAACAAGTTAAAAATATTATAATACATAAAAAAAGAGTGATGACTATCTTATATAGTTATCACTCTCTTTTTAATTTTATTCTTCTAATTCTTTTAAAAATTCAACTACTCTTTCGGCATGACCTTCAACCTTAACTTTGGGATATACCTTCATTATTTTTTGATTTTTAGAAATTATAAAGGTTGACCTCTTATATATCCCCACCAAATTTACCACATCGAACTTCTTGGCCAGTTTTTTATCTGTATCAGCTAATAATGGGTAAGTCAAGTCATATTCTTCTGCGAAATTCTTATGAGACTCAACACTGTCTTTGCTTACCCCTACAACCTTAGTATTTAACCCCTCCAGGGTTTTTAGCTGCCTTTGAAAGGCAACCGATTCCTTTTTTCAGCCCGGTGTATTGTCTTTAATATAGAAAAACAACACTAATCTCTGGTCTTTAAAATCATCCCGGCAGTGTTCTTTACCATCTTGATCAGGCAGACAAAAATCAGGTAAACTATCTCCTACTTTTAACATTAAATTCTTACCTCCTTTTTGAAATAAGGTCTACATTAATATTTTTAATTAATATTATCCCTTAATTATTTGAAATCTAAATTTTTGGAGTATAATTCATTCTATATTTATTTTAAAAAAATTATACTTAGACCTACTAATTTCTGGTTGCTTTTAACGATTTTATATATCTATAATTGAATATTTATAATTAAATACCTCCCTTTTTGATTCAATTAAATTTGATTAAATTGAAATATACTCTTGCTAAGTTAATAATTATAATATAAAATGTATATATATTTGTAATTAAATAATACAAGAAGGGAGTATGGTAAATGTCAAGATTTAATATTACAATCACTATTTTACTGGTATTAGTATTAACATTTAGTTTTACCGTCTCAGCTGAAGAAGGTACCTATGGAGGTACTCTTATCTATGGACGCGGCAATGATTCTGTAAGCCTTGACCCAATTAATACTACCGATGGCGAGTCTTTTAAGGTGACACAACAAATTTATGACACCCTACTCATGTATGAACCTGGTACAACAGAACCAGTACCTTGTTTAGCAAAAGATTGGGAAGTAACAGAAGATGGAAAAAAATGGACTTTTTATTTAAGAGAAAATGTTAATTTTCATGATGGTAATCCCTTCAATGCAGAAGCAGTTAAATTCAACTTTGACCGTTGGCGTTTTGAGGACAATCCTTATCATATAGGAGGAACATTTGCTTCTTACCCTTATGTTTTTGGTGGTTTTCCCGGGATAATTAAAGAAGTTAATGTAGTAAGTGATTATGTAGTAGAATTCGTTTTAGAAACTCCCCAAGCTCCATTCTTAGCTAATATGGCAATGGTTTCTTTTGCAATAGCAAGTCCCGAAGCTGTAAAAGAATGGGGAGAAAATTACTTTAAACACCCGGTAGGTACTGGACCATTTGAATTCGTTGAATGGAGAAAAGGCGATAGAATTATGTTAAAAGCAAATGAAAAATACTGGGCAGGTCGCCCCTATTTAGATGAAATAGTATTCCGCTCAATTCCTGATAATGGGGCACGTTATATGGAATTGCAATCAGGTACTATAGATATGATGGATGGTATTAATCCAGAAGATGTAGAAGGTATTCAAGAAAATGAAAAATTCAAGATCATCTTACGACCCAGTCTCAATGTAGGTTATCTAGCTATGAATTTTGTAAGGGAACCTTTTGATGACAAGTTAGTAAGACAAGCTGTAAGTCATGCTATTAATAAAGAGGCATTGATAGGTGCTTTTTTTGCAGGTTTAGCAGAGCCAGCCAAAAATCCAATACCACCTTCCATGTGGGGATATAATGATGAAATAGTAGATTACAACTATAATATTGATAAAGCTAAAAGTCTCTTAGTGGAAGCAGGATACCCGGATGGATTTGAATTTGATTTATGGTATATGCCTGTTCCCCGCCCTTACATGCCACAACCTAAATTGATTGCCCAATCAATCCAATATTATTTAAGTGAAATTAATGTTAAAGCTAACTTGGTTTCTTATGATTGGGGAACCTATTTAGAAAAAGTAAATAATAAAGATGAAGCCGACACCTATCTTTTAGGCTGGTATGGAGATAATGGAGATCCTGATAACTTCTTATATGTATTATTAGATAAAACAAACTCTAATAACAATTACAAAAACGAAGAATTACATGAAATACTGATAGAAGCACAAACTACCATGAATCATCAAAAAAGGGTAGAATTATATGAAGAAGCACAAGTTATTATCCATGATGATATTCCATGGGTACCCTTAGCCCATTCTACACCACCAATCGCTTTAAAAAATGAAGTTAAAAATTTCATTCCAGATCCTAATAAAACCGAAAAATTTACAGAAGTATGGATGGAAAAATAATTAAATTATATTGATATATAGATTCTATAAACATAAAAGACTCCCCTTTTTTTAAAGTAAGTAGTTTAAACTATTAATAACTTCTTACTTAAAGGGGAGTTTTATTTTATCAATTATATATTTAATTTGGCTTAAAAATAATATTATAAGTTGGAATGACTACCTCCACCATCTAAGACAATTGAAACACCATTTAAATAACTAGATCTTTTTGAAGAAAGAAATGTTACAACTTCTCCCAATTCAATGGGTTCACCGATTCTTTGTAGGGGTATATCGTTACTTTTAGCAGCCAGGGCCTCTTGATAGGTTTTAAATTTACCATCTTCTACCTGTTTTTCTAATAAATTTCTTAGTCTATCTGTTTCATGCAGACCCTGCAGGATAGCGTTAACTCTAATTTTGGGGCCTAATTCCTTAGACAGTGTTTTCATGAGGCCGATTACACTCATACGAACAGAATTCGAAAGGACCAATCCTTCCATAGCCTCTTTAACACTACGGGAAGTAAGGTTAACTACAGTACCCCCTTCACCTTTTTCTAAATATTCTTTTGCTTCTCTTACCAATCTCACCACACTCATTACTAACAGGTCAAAAGTTTTATACCATTCTTCATCGGTTGTTTCCATAAATGGTTTGCTGGGCGGTCCCCCAGCCGAAGTTACCAAATGGTCTAAGCTGCCATAGGTATTATAAGTTTTCTCAACCAACTTGACAATATCCTCTTTTTTGGTGATATCTCCTACTTGGCCAACTACTTTACCTTTATTTAGGGCACTTAATTCTTTAACAGTTTCATTTAACCTTTCTTCATCTCTACCGTTAATAACAACATTGACTCCTTCTTTGACCATAGCTTCCGCTACTGCTTTTCCTAATCCACTACTTGAAGCCGTTATCAAAGCACTATTTCCCTTAATTTTTAAGTCCATAGTAAATACTCCCTTCTTTTATATATTTGTATGATTTATTAAGTTTCCTCAATAAATAATCTCTGGCAGGAATCGATAAAACGATTTATTAATTCATCATCTTTCCTGTTTTTATTGAAAGCAAGATAAAATTTCCTGCTAAAGGTAATATCCTCAACTTCAATCTCTTCGATACGGCCGTGTTTTTTGGCTTTAGAAGAAGCAAACTTAGAAATTAATGAAATACCTAAACCGGCCTGAACTGCAGCTATTATTGCTTCAGTACTTCCTAATCTACATTTGATATTTAGATCATTAAATTGAATGCCTGCATTTTTAAAGCCCTTTAACATGGCTTTGCGTGTACCAGAACCAACCTCTCTAATTAATAGGTTCTCTTCTATTAAATCTTTTACCTTTACGTTGTCTTTTTCTACTAATCTATGAGTGACTGGGGTAATTAACCTTAAGCTGTCTTCTACTATCTCAATCGTTTCATAACGACTACTGACCGGTTTAAAGCCCACTAAAATTACATCAACTTCTCCCGCTTCTAAAAGTTCAATCATATCAGCACTATCGCCTACTTCAATACAAGATTTAATTTCAGGTTCATTTTTGGAAAAGTCGGCTAAGAGATCGGGTAAAATATATTCTGATGGTATAGTAGATGAACCTATAATGATATTCTTATATAGTTTGTCTTTTTTATCCTCTACATCGATTACAAGTTTATCCCAACGATCTATTAGCTCCTTTGCATTCTTATAGACCGCTTTCCCGGCCGGAGTAAGATTAATATTCCCCTTTTCTTTATATACGAGATCAGTTTCAAACCTCTCTTCTAAGGTTTTAATCTGCATACTTATGGCCGGTTGGGTTAAACCCATCTTTTCGGCCGCTTTTGAATAACTGCCGGTATCTATCAACTTTACAAATATTTTTAAAGTATTTAGTTTCATAAAATTTCACCTACCTTCTTAAAGTAGCGATTAATCCTTTTTTATTAGTTATTAAATTCAAGGCATCCATAATACTATTTACAGCTACTTCCGAATTCCAGAGACTGTCAATAGCAGCTCCTTCACCACCGATGATAGCAATCCCTAATTCAGCTGTTTTTAACATTTTATAATCATTATTACCATTACCGATTTGAGCCGAGAAAGCCTCGCCTATATTAATGGGCGGGGATGAATCGCCTATTTTTATCTAATTGGTAATTAATAACATTTATACATTATATTTCTTGTATAT
>CAZGMM010000145.1:0-5273 GCA_964526845.1 uncultured Halanaerobiales bacterium
AAAAAAATATCTGATGGCATATATTATTTTAGTTATCTCCAGTGAACTGAATCTGCTAATGCAGCAATAGTGGAAGCAAATGTTAATAGTCCAGTTAATATAGTAACATACCACTTTCTCATGATTATAGCCTCCCTTCGTTTATTAAATGTGTAGGATGACTAAGCTATGTCACGTACACGAAGGTCGGCTAAGCTCATTTTTTAGGCTAATCTAGTAATTTTTTACATTTTTAATTAATATATATGCCATCAGATATTAACAAAAAATCTCTTCTTATTACTAATTCTTTACAAATCCGAAAATTCCTTTAAACAATTCCCTTTAAGTTTCCAATAATGGCAACCATTGGGCCTAAGTTTAATTGAAAATAAGATTTGGTAATAACATATTTTTATGATAAAATTCATTTTAGAGGTGTAATACATGGATAAATTATTAAAAAAATTTGAAAAAATTCAGGGTTTAAATGTCAAACAAAATGTACCGTTAAAAGAATATACCACCTTTCAAGTTGGTGGCCCTGCCGATATATTTATAACCCCCAAGCATGAAGAAGCTTTAAGGGATCTAACCCAACTAATCGGTGAAATCAACAAACCTTACTTTATACTGGGTAAAGGCAGTAACATCATAGTTGGGGATAAAGGTTATAGAGGTACAATAATTTATACCGGGCATTTAGATCAAATAAATATTGAAGAAAATGAAATTAAAGCACAATGTGGTGCTACTTTAAAAGATATTGCGGAAACTGCTAAAGACCATTCTCTCACCGGTATGGAATTTGCCAGTGGTATTCCGGGCTCACTGGGAGGTGCCGTATTTATGAATGCGGGCGCCTATGGTGGTGAGATGAATGATATCATTAAAAAAGTTACAGCTTATGATCAAAAAGGTAACAAAAAGATTATGAAAAAAGACGAATTAAATCTATCATATCGAGATAGTGTCTTTCAAAAAAAAGATTATATTATTTTTGATGCATTATTAGAACTTCAACCAGGTGATAAAGATAAGATAAGTGCAAAAATGAACAAGTTAAACCGAAAAAGAAAAAATAAACAACCTCTTGAATATCCCAGTGCCGGTAGTTCTTTTAAGAGACCAGCCAACCATTATACCGGTCCCCTTATCGAAAAAGCCAATATGAAAGGCTATCAAATCGGTGGTGCTCAGGTCTCAGAAAAACACGCCGGTTTTATTATAAATAAAGACAATGCTACCGCCAAAGATATCGTTAAACTAATTCAAAAAATACAACAAGAAGTTTATCAAATATCGGGAGTCAAACTTAAACCCGAGCCTAAATTTTTAGGAGAATTCTAATTCTTTTGTTACCTGAGACGGATCTATACTTAATGTCTCCACCCGGTTTCGCCCCTTTTCTTTAGCCTTATAAAGGGCATCATCAACCCTCTTTAAAAAACTTTCTATATCATCACCTTCTTTAAGTTGGGCTGCTCCTATGCTGATTGAACTATTCTCCTCTTCAGAAAGTATATCTATCTTTTTCACACATTTTTTTATTCTATGTGCAATATAAAGGGCTTCTTGTAGACTAGTCTCGGGTAATAGTATTACAAACTCGTCTCCTCCCATCCGGGCAGCTAGGTCTTCATTCCTAATTTTACTTTTTAAAATATCCCCCACAGCCTTTAAAAATTGATCCCCTTTATGATGACCATAATTATCATTTATTTCTTTAAAATTATCAATATCAGCCATCAAAATCGATAAAGAATGGCCCTGTCTATGTGACAAAGAATGCATTTTATTCAAAAAATCCATGAAATGCCTCCGGTTAGACAAGCCGGTTAGTTCATCTATCTTTAACATTTCTTTTAACTTAGAATGTAAAGCCTTTAATTCCTTAGATTTTTTCATCCCTTTAAGAATATAATAAAATATTACTGTAAAAATTGGGATGGTAAAGATCTGAATAATCAATCGTATCCTGATATTGTTTATTAACGGGACTCCATAACTATAATATAGTACTGTTGGTATTATAATGCCTGAAATAAGAAGGTGGGGAAAGGCAATAGATGTTATAACAGACTTCCAGTTAAATCTTTTAAATATAAAGTTAAATATATAACCTGATATAAATCCCCTTAACATTGTCAGCAAAGTAAAGATGAACATATAATTCATATCAGAGTGCCAGGTTAAAAAAGAAAAAATATCGATAAATCCACCTGCCACTGCTCCCCATATTGGGCCTAAAATCATGCCCGCTAAAATTATTACCGGTGGTCTCAAGTTTAAGCGGACCGCTTCTTCTAGGGGATATACAGAAAAATTAACAGAATTAGCCGGGTTATCAAAAAAGATCCCGGCTAAAACCATTAATATAGATAGCTTTAAACAAAAAGTAAAATTGAAGTTTCTATATAATATATCTTGGTTTTTTCTTTTTTTTGAAAATAAATCTAATAACCTCTCCATTATTACACCTACAGTCCTTGTCAAAAAGTACCCTTTAATTTGCTTAATGAACTCATTTTGGTTTTACAATTCTTTTTTATAATTAACCAGACTTATATAATGTTCTTTTTCTTCTTCAATTAATCTTTCCAGTACTTCTTTTGTTTCACCTTCATTGTAAGGGATTAGTTCCCTGTAAAGTAATATAGAATCTTTTTCGGACTGGATAGCTCTATCCAACACCTCAACTGTCTCCATATCTTCTAATTCTTCTGTTTCGCCCCTGGGAAATACTTCAAACTGAACAAAACTCTGTAGATAATCATTGACTTCTACTTTTTCTAAATAATCATAATCTTTCTGGTCTTTATCTTTATAATCCTTCTCCAATTTATCAAAGGTATTATAATGGTCTTTTTCATCAGAAGCCAGTTTATTAAATATCTTTTTGAGTTTAGGGTCATCAGTCTTTTTAGCATGAGTTGAGTAAAGTCTATATCCTCTATCCTCAATTTCCTTGGCCATTTCTAACATTTCTATCACATTAAATTTATCACTTAACATATTCATTTCCTCCTTATTTTATTATTATAATTATACCCTTGTTTCTATATTAAACAATTTAATATTAAATCCTCCTTTTAGATTAAAAAGTGATTATAATAACTAATATACTTGCCTTTATTTTTTAGATAGTTAGTGCTATAATTAAATACACGAAATTTAATAATAGAAATTTGAGGTGAGTTTATGTCAGAAGAAAAATCTATAAATTTAACACAAAATGCTCTTAAAGTATTAAAAGCTAGATACTTAAAAAGAAACAAGGAAGGGGAACTAGTTGAAGATCCCGAAGGCATGTTTGATAGGGTTGCTACAAATATTGCCGAAGCTAACAAAGAATACGGGGAAGATGTAGAAAAAGATAGAGAAGATTTCTATAACTTAATGACGAATTTAGATTTTTTACCCAATTCACCAACCTTAATGAATGCAGACAATGATTTACAACAGCTAAGTGCCTGTTTTGTACTACCTGTAGAAGACAGCATGGAAGGAATTTTTGATTCACTTAAAAACTCCGCCCTAATACATAAAAGCGGGGGCGGTACCGGCTTTAGCTTTTCTAGACTAAGACCAAAAAATGATATAGTAAAAACAACTGGTGGTGTTGCTTCCGGGCCACTTTCTTTTATGAAAATATTCGATAAAGCAACTGATATTGTAAAACAGGGTGGGAAAAGAAGAGGTGCTAACATGGGTATCTTAAGAGTTGATCACCCTGACATTATGGACTTTATTACCGCTAAAGAAAATGAAGATATGTTAAATAACTTCAATATTTCTGTAGCAGTTACCGATGAATTCATGCAGGCAGTTGAAAAAGATGAATTCTATGAACTGGTTAATCCTCATAATAATAAAGTTACTGCCAAGTTAAATGCAAGGGAAGTATTTGAAAAGATCGTATATATGGCCCATAAAAACGGGGAACCAGGTATTATTTTCTTAGATGAAATTAATCGTCATAATCCCACCCCCAATGTAGGGGAAATTGAAAGTACAAACCCGTGTGTTACAGGAGATACTTTAGTCAGTACTAAAGATGGTTTAATGCGTATAGACAAATTATATGAGAAATATAAGGAAAAAGGGTATGAAGTTATAACTGATTCACGGATTCCCGCTGTTCTACCAAAAGCAGTAAACAGTGATAATCCTGTATATTCTACCGATATAAATAAAAAAGGTACCCAAGTACAGGAAGCTGTTAAAATATATAATAACGGCAAAAAAGATGTTTATAAATTAACCACTAAAAAGGGTTATGAAATCAAGGCTACCAATGATCATAAATTTCTCACAGATAAAGGCTGGAAGGAACTACAAGATTTAAAGAGAGAAGACAAAGTACTAATACAATCTGATGAAGGTAGTTTTTCTAATTCATCTAAATTACCCTTTGAAGTAAACAATGCTGTTAAAGGAAAAAACGGAAGAAGTTATAAATTTAACTTTCCACAAGAATGGTCGGAAGAATTAGGACAGGTTATGGGATTTCTGATTGGAGACGGCTGGCTTAGAAAAGGAGATAAAAACTGCCGCGTTGGTTTTAGATTTAGTAAAAATGATCAGCAATTATTAAAGTACTTCAAAGAGATACTTAACCAGATGTACGGCAAAGATATTAAACCTATCAAAAGAAAAAATGATACTTACCATCTCTCCTATCACAGCAAGTTTTTTGTTGATTTTTTCAATAAATTGGGAGTAAAATCTACAAGCTCAAGTTCCAAAGAAGTTCCTTCTTCTGTCTTCACTGCTACCAAGGAAGCTGTAACCGGCTTTTTACAGGGGCTATTTACTGCAGATGGAACTGTATCTAATGATAAAAATAAAGGCAATTACTATGTCCGGCTATCTTCCAAATCATTGAAACTATTAAAACAGGTGCAGCAGCTTTTAATAAATCTGGGTATTAAGTCCAGAATTTATAATAGGTCAAGAAAAAAATCCGAAAATAAATTCAGCTATACTAATGTTAACGGCGAAAAAACCAACTACAAGTCCGATGGTATCCTGTATGAACTGCAGATATCTTCCGGTTCTCTTTATACCTTTGCTGAAAAAATAGGTTTCCTCCTTGAAAGAAAGGAAAGGGAATTAACCGATATTATAAACAACCATAATCTGCATCTGCATCAGCAAAAAATGTTTGATGAAATTAAAAATATCGAATATGCAGATAAAGAAACTGTATATGACCTTACAGAACCAGTTACCCATTCTTTTATTGGCAATGGCTTTGTTATCCATAACTGTGGTGAACAACCTCTTTTACC
>CAZGMM010000146.1:0-5069 GCA_964526845.1 uncultured Halanaerobiales bacterium
TCCAAAAATCACATTTCTTAATGAGATACTATCTTATTACGATAGTCTAGAAATAAGTATTTGATTGGACAAATTTTAAAATTTTTCATTAATTATATTCCCCTCTCACTCTCCCTATTTAATAAACAGCATATTAGATGGTAACTTTTGTTTATTTATTGTCAAACTGTGTATCATTAATTCAAGTGAATCCCCTGCATAATCTTCAAAATATAATAATTCGAACTTATGGAATCCTTTTTCTAATCCTATTATTCTTGATTCGTCTTTTAAGCTATGTGAGCCATCATTATTCACTATTTCTTCTCCATCAATAGAAAGAACTGAGCCATCATCAGATAAAATAATGAATTTATATATCTGGGTCTCTGGTACTTTGAGCCATGACATAAATTCTAGCCCAAAATGGTCTTCTCTGGTTGCAGGTTTTAAATTAAATCTATCCATAAATTCAGATTTTATTATTTGTGTTGTATCAAGATCTTTAACTGATTTAAAATCACCTTCATAATAATTAAAACTAACACCATTTTTAGTTAAATCTAACTTTGATGAAGGTAAGTACTTTGTATTATTATTAGGATATAGTTCATTATTAGGATGATGATAATTATTATATTGTTTATTACCACTTCTTATCCAAGTAACAAATTTACTTTTACTTTCCTGAAGCTGTATAACTCTAGCTCCTATACTTAGACTTTCACCAACTGCATCCACTCCTGATACACGACCATAGCCTAAACTCACGCCATAAAGCGAGCCAATAAAATCATTTTCATGATCATGCCCTACAAATATCCCCATTACATCCTCTGATTCTAAAAAAACATTGAAAAGACCAGAATTAATATCTGAAGGCGAAGGTGACTCATTCTGCTCTCCAATAGAGTATTTATCCTTTTTCATTAAAACTGAATACTCAGGCAAAGGAATATGAAAGAAAGCTAAAGCCGGTATTATTTTTCCTGCTTCTTTTTGATACATCTGGCTTTTGTTATAATACCATTGAATTTGATCCATTTTTATACGATCATATTTCCCATAAATATAATTATCAGGATATGAATTTGAATCAAAAAAATATAAAATACTAGATAACTCATTCCCTTTTGAAGATTTAATCTCCAGTGTATAGTTACCTTCTCCAGAAACTTTTTTATCACCATTTTTTCCTAGAAAATAAGGAAATGATTGGAGATATTGAATGACTTCCGGTCTTTTTAATTCAAATTCATGATCATGATTACCATTTACATATGTCCAGTGAATCTTAGCATCAATTATAGGCTCAGCTATTTTACTCCATGAGTTCCGCACTTCTTGACAAGTAACAACATCTCCAGTAAAAACTACAAGATCGGGTTTTTCTATTGATATAACATTTTTTAGATTTTCAAGGGTTCTGTCACAATTTTTAGATTTTTGATCCCAATGAAGATCAGTGAATTGTACAATTTTGAATTTTTGGTCTTCGTTAAATTGAAGCGGTTCTTCTGAAAATAATATTGAAAAAGATATAAAAATACTTAACAGAATCTTTATAAATAATTTTTCTTTACATTCTATAATGCATTTAAATGACATATTCTAGATCCTTATTTACCTTTTTTATAATCATTAATTACTTCATGTATCACTTCAGCATCTTCACGAGTAATTTCAAAACCAATATTATTATTAATCTTATTATAGAGATAGTCAGGCTTCTTTGATTGTTTAAACAATTTATATATAGAAGTTTTCTGTTTTTTTAATTGAAGAAATTTTTCAAAGAGAAGTGGATCAGTTCTGTTTTTCCAAACTTCCCCAGTTTTAAGTTTTTTTGTATAATATTCTCCTTCTGGAAGTTTTGTGTAAGATATACTGAAGCCACCAGTTTCATGGTCGGAAGTAAAAATTAATAAAGTATTCTCTCTATTAGACTTATATTGGTCCAAACAAACTTTTAAAATTTTATCCATTTCTTCAACAGCTTTATATACAGCACCTGCATCATTATCATGTGCTTCCCAGTCAATTCTTCCGGCTTCTATCATCACGAAATAATTTTCATCTCTATTACTCAATATTTCTAGACCTTTACTAGACATATCAACTAAAGATGGTTGGGTTGTTTTTTCCTTGTCCCTATCAATACGCGCTGATAATCCACTAGAAGAGAATAAACCTATAACTTGATTTGTATTTTTATCAAGGCCTAATAATTGTTCTTTATTACAAATAATTTCATAATCTTTTGATTCAAGCATTTTGAACAAATTTTTATCATCATTTCGAACTGATTTTACATTTTCAAAGCCACCTATATCTCCATAACTGTAATAATCACTTAAGAAGTCGCCTTGAGGTATAAATCTCTTAGCTCCCCCACCAAAAATAATATCTATATTATTATTCTCAACTAGTTGTGCGGCTATATTATTTTCATAATCTCTATTTACAGAATGAGCATAAAAGGCTGCAGGAGTTGCATCTGTTATCCCAGTATCTGTAATAAGACCTGTTGCAATTCCCTTTCTTTCTGCCATTTCAACAGTAGTTTCAAGTGGAAGTCCACATGTATCAACCCCAAGAGCTTGTGTATATGTTTTTGTGCCTGAAGCTAGAGCTGTCCCTGCAGCAGCTGAGCCAGTAACCAACCCCTCAATAGGATTAGTTAGAGAAATACCACATTCACCCTTATTTATTATTCTTTCAAAATATGTTAACTCTCTGCTGCCTTCAGCAATATTCATATACATAGGAAGTGACATGTGATTTATACCCAAACCATCCCCAATTACTAAAATAACATTCATCCCATCGGAAGTTGCTTGTTTACAAACTTTGGCAATTTTAGTATTCTGAATTATTCCTTTTAAATGACTTGTATATTTTTTAGGACCAATAGAGCCACAAATAACAGGTGAAGCAGTATGATTTCCAGTTGCCCACCCCATATGAGATTCATAAGATAGAGCTCTATTCAAGATATGGTGGGCATGTTTGCTAGTACCTTTCCAAAAAACATTATTTTTATATCCCATATAGGTCTGTCTATCTGATTCATTATTGCCTGAAAAAATAAAAAATGAAACTATAAAAGTTAGAACAACTGAAATAATTATTGATGGTATTTTTTTTATCATTCAGTATCTCCTAATATAATTGTTATTTGATGTGAACCTGTTAAATTATTTTCTATAAAATTATTATTAAGGATTTTATTATCGATTTTCATTTTTTTTATTTCACTACCATATCCCTTAATTTTAATATTAAGAATCATATTTCTATAATGGATATTCCGTATCTCCATAGTTTCGATACCATCTGGTAAATATGGATTTAATTCTAAGCCAGACTGAGTAAAATGCAGACCAAAAATAGATTTTAAAATTATTCTCAGATAAGCAGTTGCACTCCAGGTTTGCCGATTGGTTGCATCCCAGATATCACACTCTTCAAGGTCAGGTTCCTGTAAACCTCCATAAGGTAAACCTGTATTGGGATGGTATATTTCTACAAACTGTTTATCCCGAAAAGAAAAATTAGTCAAATTATCAAACTCATGAATAAATTTTACATTATAATCATTAGTACAGCAAACCTCAGCCCAAAATCCCTGAATATGGGGCCATACTGTACCCGAATGCCTTCCATAATGATCTCCAGGACATTTTTTATATCGCTTAAAAGTAGGATATACACAGGGAATACCTGCTTTTTCAATGTACATGCTATCTATAATTTTTTTTATCTTCTTTCCTGATGCAATCCCGAATTTAATTGCAAAAATATTCCCTAATGATTCTTGCCTATTACTACCCCCAAAAGGATCTACAATATATTTATACCTATTTAGGTTTTTATCCCAAAATTGTTTATTTATAGATTTTTTTAGCTCGATAGATTTTTGGGTATAGCCTTCATTTTCATAACTAAGTATTTTGGCCATTTCCGCTAATATTTCATAGGCTTTATAATAAACGCAATTTGTTGATAGAGTATACATTGGTATGCCTCGGCCCTTACTATTTCTGAGATCGGGATTATTTTCAGCCCAAGAATTTATTCCACTATATTTAATATTTTTATTCACAGATCTGGTATATATTTTAGGATAAGCTGCAACACCATCACCATAAACAGCAGGACCTCGAAACAAATTTATTTTAGGATTAAACTCATATCTTTCTCTGATCCTAATTGTATTTCTAATGACTTGATAAGAAAATCTTAAAAAATCTTTATTGCCTGTAATTAGGTAATATTCCCAGGCTCCAATAGCCCAAATCACATTATCCCAGTATTGTCCCCCAATTATTTTCTTCCCATTCTTATTGATAACTTGAGCTTTTAAGGTGTTTTTAGCTACATCAGGTCCTAGAATAGCCATACAATTCCAAGTGTTTATCGCTGCATCACGTGTCCATGGTTTATCGTAATCAAGACCAGCCATTAAACAAATTTTCTTTTCTTTTAGCAAGCCATTTTTATAATATCCCAGGTTTCCTGCAATATCACCAACTGCAATTCTAAAAGATTTATTAATAATATGATATTTAGGTGGCTCAACCTTTAGATAGGGAATATTTAAACTACTTCTATCAGTAGCCCAGGTTAAGTTAATAAAAATAAAAATAAGTATCTTTTTTAGCATAGACCTTCACTTATTTTTGTTCTTTAAAAAGTATTTTATTAGGCAATATCTGTCTTTTAATATTTTCACTTTTATAACCGACTTCAATTGAATTACCCTCGTAATCTTCAAAATATAGCACTTTAATTTCATGAAAGCCTCTATTTAAAGCAATAAAATTAGATGCCATAATTGCAGAATGAGACCCATCATTATTAACTACTTCTCTACCATCAATGAAAAGTACACTTCCATCATCAGTTTTAGTATAAAATTCATAAATATCATCTTTTGTAATATAAATGTAACCACTAAAAATGAATCCATAATGATCTTCAATTTCAGCCTTATCAAGACTAAAATTATCTAAAGTACCTGTCTTTAATAATCCTGCATCCTTCATATCATTGACAGAAGAAAATTTTCCTTCATAATACTCATAATT
>CAZGMM010000147.1:0-4973 GCA_964526845.1 uncultured Halanaerobiales bacterium
GTTTTGTTCTAAAATGAATCATTGCAATATTCATAATTGATACCTCTTTTATTTAGTATTATCCTTTAACTCCACCAAAGGTAAGCCCACCTGTAATAAATCTCTCTACTGAGAGGAAGAGGATAATTACAGGGATAGCAGTTAAGATTGAGGCAGCCATCATTCTACCCCAGATATAGTGCTGGGTAAAGAACAACTGGTTTAGGCCTAAAGGTAGTGTTCTTAATGCTTCACTACTGATAAATACGGAAGCAAACAAATATTCATTCCAGGCAATCATAAACGCATAAATGAAGACTGATACAATAGCCGGTGCAGATAAGGGAAGTACGATCCTCCAAATAACTTCCAGTCTTGAACAGCCATCGATAATAGCTGCTTCCTCTATTTGTTCAGGGATCGTTCTAAAGTAATTACCTAACATATATAG
This sequence comes from uncultured Halanaerobiales bacterium, assembly GCA_964526845.1. Lineage (GTDB taxonomy): Bacteria > Bacillota > Halanaerobiia > Halanaerobiales > M55B127 > M55B127. The sequence continues at coordinate 431 of CAZGMM010000147.1, forward strand.
GGAAACCGGCAGGGTCTGGACTATATATGTTATAATAAGTGAGGCCCTGGTGTCAAAAAGACCTAATTTAGTTATCATTTGAAATAGTGGGATAACTAATAAGACTCCGCCAAACATGTAGACTAAAAGCACACCTCTCTGTACTACACTCCGACCCGTAAATTCCAGCCTTGCAAAGCTGTAAGAACCGAAGATAGCAATCACTACTCCGATCCCAGCAGAAATAAAGGCCACAATCAAACTGTTTTTAAAATAAGTTATGAAAGGAAATACTTCCGGATTCAATACACCCTTATAGTGCTGAATAGTTGGGTTTTGCGGTATCACTGTTGGGGGAAACATGTTCTGTTCCCGATCTGGTTTAAAAGAAGATGAAATCATAGTTATAAAGGGTATTAAAACAAAAGCCAGAACTAAGGCCAGTAAAATAACAAATATTATATTCCGCCGTACTTTATTTTTCTCTACCATTCTAACACCTTCCTTACATAAACCAAGATAAAGCCCATGATGAATACAAAAAGAATTGCAGAAATTGCAGCGGCTTCACCAAAGTTATAATTTGCAAAGGCCTTTTCATAAAGATAAACTGGTAAAACCTCCACCGAAGAAGATAATAGATATACTTCAGAAAATTTATAAAAATTCCAGATGGTTCTTAATACAATTAAAGCACCCAGTACAAACTTTAACTCCGGTAAAGTAATATACCTAAACTGCTGCCAGCGGCTTGCTCCATCAACTACAGCCGCTTCATATAAGGTTTTTGATATAGACTGTAGTTCCGCTAAAATCATTAAGAAAGCAAAGGGGAAGTTCCTCCAAATATTAAATATTATCACCGCATATATTGAATACCGCGGAGATTCTATCCAGTTAATATGCTGAGGGAGCAAGTGCATTATATCAACCAAAAAATAATTGGCCATCCCAAAAACAGGATTAAATAAATATTTCCAGCCGAATACAGCTGAGATAACAGGTGTTACATAGGGTAATAATATAATACCACGTATTATCGGCCGCCCAGGAAATTCCCTGTTAAGCAAGATAGCCACCCCTAAACCTAACAATGTCGTTCCCACTACAGTTGTAGAAGTAAATATTACAGAAGTTTTAAATGAATTCCAGAAGTCAAAATCTGTTAAAGTTTCTGCAAAATGTTGAAGCCCGATGAAGGTATTAGCTACATTGGGATTCATATTAACTTCATGTAGACTTAAATATATATTATAACCAATAGGATAAAATATTAAACCAGAAATTAGAATAATGGTGGGTAAGACTAATATAACTCCAAGTCTCGCATCCCTTTCTTTCATACCAGTCATTTCTTGTCCTCCTTCTTTCAAACAATATAAATACTCCCGCTTTTTATGGCGGGAGTATTATTAATATTTAATTAATCAAGTGCGTCCTTCATTTCTTCATGACCCCACTCGGCAGCTCGTTCTGCAGACCAGCCATCTTCGGTCATTTTCATTATTGTTTGTCCTACAATAAACTGACTAGTAATCTGTCCTATTTTGGGGAATACTTTTCCTTCAACATAACCAAATTTACCAATGTTTTCAAAAGACTTAGCTATATCAGATGCTTTAGAACCCCAGACATTGATAACTTCATTTTCAAGATATCTTTCATCACTTGCTATTGACTTCCTGGTAGGATTCATTCCACCGGGAGCGGTGTGTAAGAAGTCAATGTACTGTTGATCTGACATCAAGTATTTAGCAAATAACTTAGCACCTTCTACTTTTCTCTCTTCATTACCTTTTAATATGGTAAGGCCTACAATTTGTCCAAAAGCAGAACTTGTTTTTTTGGTGATCCTATTAGCAAAACCAGTTTTATCTACTAGATTTTCTACGATTGCACCTTTCTCTCCCTCATATCCTGTTGCTTCAATTCCTATATCATCCATAATATAGGTCGAATACATCATCATTGGGACACGGCCCGCTAAATAAAGGTCACGAGCATCTCTCCATCCATCTGGTCCGGGCGGAGTATATTGTGCGAGATCACTGTAGTATTTTAATGTTTCTACCATCTCAGGAGAATTAAAGACTAGATTACCCTCTTTATCAAAGATTCTTGCGTTATTGGAAAGTGCATACTGTGTAAAGGTCTGCCGTGCATAGGAATCTTTACCAGTACCTATGACAATACCATACTGCTGCTCATCAGGATTATAGAATTCTTTCGCCGCAGTTAAAATATTTTCCCAGGTTGTCGGTGGCTCAAGTCCTTTTTCTTTAAATAGATCTTCTCGATACCAGATACCTTGAACCCAACCGTGCATTGGGATACCATAATGACCTTCTTCAGGGCTGGCAAGCAATTGTACAGCTCCATCATAGAGGTCATCACGACCAATTACATTGATGACTTCTTCTACTGCCTGGGTATGAATCATTCCTTCTGCACCTAAATTTAGAATGTTTTCAGCCCCTACTTCAATTGCTTCAGGTAACTTATTAGCAGCCATACCAGCTGCTAATTTTGTGGGAACATCATTTTCCTGCACTGTTACCACATTTACTGAAAAATTCGGATTGTCTTCCTCAAATCTCCGGGCTATATCTCTTATTACCGAAGCCCTCTCCTCTTCTGTCTGTGTTGTCCAATACTCAATTTCAGTTTTAGCAAAAGCGTTGAAACTAAACACCAAAGTAAATACCAGTACCAGACTTATTAACATTAGATACTTTCTCTTCAAGGCTTTTCCCTCCTTTTATTGAATTTTATGACTCTCTTGTTTATTTAAACCCTATAGCAGGGTATAAACCTAATTGGGCAATCGTTTGACTAATTAAAAATTTTACAAACTTGCTGTTGATTCTCTCTTTATTAATTTACAGGGCAAGTAGACATTAATTTCTTTTACATCTTCACCCTGTATCAGTTTATGCAGCATCTGCATGGCGGTCTCTCCGATCTCACTTTCAGGTTGTCCAACTGTGGTAAGTTCAGGATCAGATACTCTAGCTATAATATTATTGTCAAAACCGATTATTGATATATCATCGGGAACTTTTAGACCGGCATTTTTGATAGTTTTTATGGCACCAACAGCCATTTCATCACTGCCGACAAAGACAGCCGTCGGCCTTGGCTTTAATTTGAGTATCTTCTTCATAGCTTCAATACCGCTGTCTATTTTAAAATCTCCTTCAAAAACAAGGTCGGAGTCAAATTCAATATTATTTTTTTCCAGCGCCTTCTTATATCCTTTAACTCTTAAGGCACCAGATTCTATATCTTTATAGTCGCCGCTAATCATGGCGATATTTCTATGACCTAGATCAATTAAATATTGAACTGCTTTTATGGATTCTTGCACATTATCGATATGAACCGAAGGTAAGTCAGAATGGATGTGTCTTGATACCACTACTACTGGAATATCAAGATTTTGAAGTGCTTGTTCACAACTCTGGGGCATTTTACCACTGATATATATTAAACCATCTACTCTTTTTTCCTTGAATATTCTTATGTATTTAAGTTCTTCTTGTTCTTTACCTCCGGTAGTGGAGATAATCAAACTGTAATCATTTTGGGCTACAATGCTTTCAATACCATCAGCAACCATAGAAAAGTAGAGATTTGAGAGGTCACTGATGATTAATCCAATCGTATTTGTCTTCTTGGTGACAAGAGATCTGGCTACTTCATTAGGAGTATAGTTTAATTCGCGCGCCACTCTGAATATTTCTTCACGTGTTTCCTTACTGGCTTTCGGTATACCATTTAATACACGAGAAACTGTCGATTCAGATACACCCACTTTCTCCGCAATATCTTTTAAAGTAACTGCCATAAAAGATCTCCTTTTCTCTTGGGCAAACGTTTGCCTTTTCTATTTATTATTATATATAAAAAAATCTTATAATGTCAAGCCTAATTTTCAGATAATTATGTCAATAGTTTTAAACACTCAAAAAGGGGCCTGTTTTCAAACAGGCCCCTTCTTTAAAATATTTCTTAATTTTTAAGACTAGAACTTATAGTGTGTACCTACACCAAAGGAAAAGGAAGAATATTCATAGTACTCTAGATCGACACTCCCTATTCCAATTTCAATATTACTTGTGAGGGGAGGAGCTTCTTCACTAAATCTACTCTGCCAGTCATATTCGATGCCAACTCCAGCCCCAAATCCGGTAGTATTTTCATCAATACTTCCGGCTGTATAGTTGTACATACCTACCGAGCCATAACCGTATGCGTTCCAGCCCGGCTCATCTCTAAACCTATAAAGGCCTCTAAGAGCAAATGTTGTCACCTCACCAAAGGGAGCAGCTACTCCCTGGACAGAGACTTTTTCATTCACTTTCATGATCCCGCTTAATCCATAACTGGGAAAAGAAGCCTGGAATCCGATCTTATACTTGCCTTCCTTTTTATCCTGGGCCAAGGCAGTTCCTGATGTCAATAACAAAACAAAGACTAAGATTAAGAATAGAGAAAGATAACCTTTTTTCATAAGAGATCTCTCCTTTGTTTTATTATTGATAACTACTTTATTAATATAACC
>CAZGMM010000148.1:0-2121 GCA_964526845.1 uncultured Halanaerobiales bacterium
TTCTGCCATCTAATACCTGGATAAAAGCATGCTCATTGTTTTTAGATTCACTCTGAAAAACGCCTGGAATAAAGGCAAAAACATTTTCTGCTTTTTTGTCAGCAACCTTAAAATACCAACCTTCAAAAAAATCTTGCTTTCCTTTATTATGTCCGTGATAAAGTTCAGGCTTATAGATGGTTTTTAACTTTTTAAACATAATAACCCCTTCTTTAATTAAAGTCGATCATTGTTTTTTCCGGAATCGGTAAGATCAATCAGTTCCTCGGGAAACGGATTAATAAAGCTCTGGTCCTTTAAATAATCGATATCATACTCGACAATCCATGATCTTAAAAGATGAACTGGCACTGAAAGGGGCACCTTATTGTCCCGGTATTTATCCACAATATTAAGGAAAAACTGTTTTTCACCAGGGTTAAGTTCATTCTTAAAGTATCCGAAGATATGCTGTAAAACATTTATTATAGATTTATATTGCGGTGGTTCATCTAATATATTATTTAATTTTTCTTCATAAAGAACATAAACATCTTTTACAGGTCGGTCCCCATGGTTAGCCACTATCCTGCCCATCTCTCTTAATTTCTCCTGATCATAGGCCATTAAAAGATATTTATTATTGGAATGGTAATTTACTAAATGTTTCATCTTGCCTTCTTTACTAATCTTTCTAAAATTAGCCAGGGCAAATAATTTGGTTAAAAAATGTTCTCTTAACCTTAAATTATTTAAGCGACCATCACTTTCTACTGCGGTAAGGGGAAACAAGTCGAAGGCTTTCTGCGCAAAAAAACCCACCCCATTGTGATGAATAACCTGACCTTCTATCCCTGAATAGACTTTAATATCTTTATGTCCACAAGAAGGGGAACGCTCTTTAAATATGAATCCATCAACTTCTTCACACTCTTTTAAAAAGTCTTTCGAAAAGTTTTCCATCTTTTCTGTCAAATCTTTTCCAGTTTTGGGCTGAATAAGTTTTAAAGCATCGGTTTCTTTATCTCTGACAATTCTAATCGTTTGACGAGGAACTCCCAAGCCTATTTCCATTTCAGGACAAATCGGAAAATATTCTACATATTCAGATAATTTATTTAAAAAATCAATATTAAACATCTGGCCACTGTAATAACAGTGGGCAAATCCCAAACATTTGCTTATTATAACCCTGGGTTTAGCAAAATCCATAATTTTTCTCCTTTACTTTTTAATTAACTCTAAAAATACCTGATGAAGGGTCGCTTCCCTGGTATGAATACTTAGGACCTCGAAGTCTGATTTTATTTTATCAATTGTACTACCCAAGTCCTCACTGATTAAAGGCAGTTCAACTAATATTCTTTCTTTTTCTTTTTTGATATTTTCACTATCAACCAGTTGAGTTAATTTATCTAATTTCTCTTCTTCTTTTTTGATTACTATCTCAACCTGTTTGGTTCCATAACGGCTTTTTAATTCTGATGGGGGAGTTATAGTAACAATCTCACCTTCATTTATAAAAGCAATTCTGTCACATAAACGGTCTGCTTCTTCCATAAAGTGGGTACTGATCAGGACCGTCTTCCCTGCCCCGGCAAATTCTTCTATCGCCTGATGGATCATTTCAACCGATTGAGGGTCTAACCCACTGGTCGGTTCATCTAAGATAAGGAGTTCGGGGTCGGTTAATAATGCCCTTGCAATTAATAATCTCTGCCGCATCCCTTTCGAATAATTTTTAACTAAGCGATCTCCCGCCGCACTTAAATCAAAGAAATCCAGTAATTCTTCTACTTTACTGCTTTGAACGTTATATAAATCAGCAAAGAAATTTAAATTTTCGCGGCCGGATAGCCTTTGATAAAGATTATTAGTCTCAAATACAACCCCGATTTTTTGTTTAGTGCTTTTACTTAAGTTATTAGACTTTTCACCAAAGATAAAGCTGTCACCGGCTGTGGGTTTCAAGAGCCCGGTTAAAATGTTTAAGGTCGTACTTTTACCGGCCCCATTTGGACCTAGATATCCAAATACTTCTCCTTTTTTTACTTTGAATGAAATACCTTTTAAAGCTTTCACTTTATTATATTCTTTTTTTAAACCATCAATTACAATTGGATAATCGTTTAATTCCATCGA
>CAZGMM010000148.1:2221-4854 GCA_964526845.1 uncultured Halanaerobiales bacterium
TATATTCTTTTTTTAAACCATCAATTACAATTGGATAATCGTTTAATTCCATCGACAACACCTGCTTCGAATTTACTTGATAATATTGGGATCCCATAGTAGATAAGTTTTGTCTTGATATCTTACTACATAAGTTTTCTTTTCAATCATCTTTTCATTTTCATTACCACCGGACTGATAGCTTGTTTTATAATTCATTTTTATTTCATAAAGGTTCTGTTTTTCTTTCTCTTTAATAATTTCTTGAAAGGCCTCAGGCCATTCTTCTATTTTTTTCACTTCCAAAACTTTCACTTCTGATATTTTTAAATTATATTTTTCAGTATTTTCATTTTGAAATGAAAGATAGTCTTCTTTATCTAGTACCTCTTTTATATCAGGATGCATGGATCCATATACTTCTGCAAACTTATTCTGCTGGTATTTATCATAGACGTTGAGGATAAATTCTTTAACAATTTGTTGGGGACTTTCTTTGTTTTCATCGGCCAGAATTGGTAGTGAAAATATGAAAACAAATATGATTAAAAATATCAATATTTTTTTCTTCTTCATTGAGTATACACCTTCTTAAATACATAAATTAAGATACTAGCTAAAACTACAGCAAATACCAATAGAATAGATAAATTATACCAGATAAGTTCGAAGTTTGCATCTATACTTAATAAGTTATTGACAATTTGGAATAAATAGTAAGTAGGAAAAAACTTCGCTAAAATTTCTGTGAAATCAGATAAATTATATATTAAAGTCGGGAACAATAAGGGAAAATATATTATTGTACCTATAGAACGGGCAGCTGACTGTGACTCCGATTTTGCTCCTATGATCAAACCAATTAAATTAAAGACCAGAGAACCTAAAAATATAGCTAGAAAGACCGTAAAAATATTTTTAAGCGGCTGTCTATAAAAACCATTGATAAAAAGCATAATTAAGGCCGTAATGGTCGAAAGTAAAACTCCTGATAATATCTTGCCGGTTAAGAATAAAAGATTTGAAGCTGGGGTAATATAGACCGCATCCATCGTTTTATTCTCCTTTTCTTCGGCCAGATTACCAGAAATAATTAAAACCCCAATCATAGTCACAGTAATAGTAAGCCAGATCGGTAAAAAGCCTAATTTTCCTTCTATCCTGTTAACAGGATTGACCTTTAACTGGAACTGTAAGGGTATATTAAGATAACGCTCAATAATATTTTCCAACTGATTTTGTAAAAAAAAGTAACTGGTCGTATTACCGGCATTAAGATAAAGTTCATACTCTTTTTGACCTTTAACATGAACTACTCCCGCGACCTTTTCACCGATATCTTTACTGGCCCTTTCTACACTCTCATATTCTATTACATTTATATTTTTAATATTTTCATGTACATATATGCTGAAGTTATTACTTTCTTCCACTATACCAATGTTGAATTGCTTATTAAGTCCGGCATCTTCGATAATAAGGAAAAATAGTGAAGCCAATAATGGTAATATTATTACAATAATAATCGTTTTATTCCTTAAGAATTCTTTCATGTCCTTTTTTATTACAGAACCTATTACTGATAAATTATTCATTACATTCACCTACGAATCAAATAATTATTTTAAAATTGAAGGAAATAGTTATTATTAGTAAAATATATTAAGTAAGGAAATATATATAATAAAGGATGTTAGCTATGAGAAATATAAAAAATTTTAAAATCGAAACAATAATATTGTTAACTATAATAGCCCTCTCTATTTATGCCGTTCCTGCCTGGACTGTTGATATTAATGATAATATATCTATTAATAAAACAGAATTAAAGCAGGGAGATATTTTAGTAGTAAAAACAGCTAAAGAATTAAATATTAACCAAATAAAATTTAACGGACATCAATATCAAATTAAAAAATATGAACAAGGAAAAATAGCGGTTATTCCTATTTCTTACTGGACAAATGCCGGGAATTATGAACTTGAAATTATAAAAGATAATAAGAATATAAAAACATCTATCAATATTATATCAGGTAACTTTACTAATAGTTACCTCCAGGTTGATAAAGATAAAGAAGAACTTATTAAACCCGAAAAAGAAGCAACTATTAAAAGAAAAAAAGAAGATCAAAAAATGATAGACCAGGCAAGAAAAAATAGTAGACAGTCCATAAAGTTTAATAATACTTTTATCTGGCCGGTTGAAGGTACAGTAAGTACAGATTTTGGGGCTACCCGCTTTGTTAATGGCGAATTACAAAGCAGGCATTCCGGTATTGATATTGCTGCTGATAAAGGTACTCCCGTCTTGGCTGCCAATGAAGGAATTGTAAAACTGGCAGCGGATTTACTGTTAACCGGTAATACCATAATTATTGACCACGGTTTTAATATATTTTCTTCTTACTCTCATCTTTCCAAACTTAATGTGAATAAAGGAGAACAAGTTAAAAAAGGTGAAAAGATTGGTGAAATCGGCTCCACCGGTTTTTCTACCGGACCACACCTTCACTGGACAATTACAGTGGGCAGTGTCTTTGTCAATCCTAGAAATTTCATCGAAAATGATATTCTAAAATGAAATTAATCCATATACAATAGAGTAGGACCAGCTTTTCAGCTGGGACCCCTCGTCAAACTGCACGTACGGT
>CAZGMM010000149.1:0-4819 GCA_964526845.1 uncultured Halanaerobiales bacterium
CGAGCAATAATTCTTCTTACTTCACGAATTCTAGTAGGATTATCTAATTGAGCAGTCGCATGTTGAAATCTTAGATTAAAAAGTTCTTCTTTAAATTCCCTCTGCTTCTGATCTAATTCCATCTCATTTAAATTTCTCAATTCATCAGCTCTCATTGGACTCACCATCCGTTTCATCTCGTTTCACAAATTTAGTTTTAATTGGTAGTTTGTGAGAAGCAAGTCTCATAGCTTCTTTAGCAACGTCTTCTGGTACACCAGCTAATTCAAACATAATCCTACCTGGTTTAACAACTGCTACCCATTTTTCTGGGGCACCTTTACCACTACCCATTCTTGTTTCTGCAGGTTTGGCAGTAACAGGCTTATCAGGAAATACTTTTACCCAAACCTTACCGCCTCTTTTTATATATCTAGTCAAAGCAACACGGGCAGCCTCAATCTGTCTATTTGTAAGCCAGTGAGGTTCAAGGGCGCGCAGTCCGTATTCACCGAAAGAAATTTCGGTACCTCTTACTGCTCTACCTTTCATTCTGCCTCTTTGTTGTTTACGATGTTTAACCCTTTTAGGTACTAACATTTAGAGACCTCCTTTCAAGCAATTCTATTCTTCAGTATCTACTTCAGGTAATATTTCACCTTTATTAATCCAAACTTTAATACCTATTTTACCATATGTTGTATCTGCTTCTGCAAAACCATAATCTATATCGGCCCTTAGGGTGTGTAAAGGTACACTACCTTCTTGATAACCCTCTCTTCTAGCCATTTCTGCTCCACCTAGTCGACCACTGCTCATAATCTTGAATCCTTCAGCACCCATTTTCATGGCTCTGTCCATAGCCTTTTTCATGGCTCTTCTAAAGGATACTCTTCTCAGTAACTGTTGAGCAATATTTTCAGCAACTAGCTGAGCATTAAGTTCCGGCTTGTCAACTTCTACAACATTTATCTGAACAGTCTTCCCTGTCATGTTTTCAATTTCTTGTCTTAATGCATCTACTTCTGAACCACCTCGACCGATTACCATACCAGGACGGGCAGTGTGCACATCGATCTTTAATCTATTGGCAGCTCTTTCGATAACGATTCTAGAAATTCCAGCTTCAAACATTTTATTTTTAATATGCTTTCTAATTTCTATATCTTCGTGCAGTAGTTCTGAATAATTATCTTTGTCTGCAAACCATTTTGCATCCCAGTCTTTAATTACGCCTACACGAAGACCGTGTGGATTTACTTTTTGACCCAAATTTAACCCTCCTTCTTCTCTTCAAGAATTACAGTTACATGGCTTGTCCTTTTATTAATTGGACTTGCCTGTCCCATCGCTCTTGGTTGAAATCTCTTCATTGTGGGACCTTCATCTACAAAACATTTCGATACGTATAAATCATCAACCAACATATTATGATTATTTTCAGCATTTGCAATTGCTGAGTTTAATACTTTTTCTATAATCTCAGAAGATTTATTAGGAGTGTTTTTTAAAATTCCTAATGCTTCTCCCGTGTCTTTCCCTCTGATTAAGTCAATTACTCTTCTAGCTTTACGCGGGGAAACTCTCACATATTTGGCCACAGCTTTAGCTTCCATAATATAAACCCCCCTTTAGTGTTTATTTAAGTGAAGTAGAACGTTCAGTGTGTCTACTGTGTCCTCTAAATATTCTTGTAGGAGCAAACTCACCTAGTTTATGTCCTACCATTTCTTCTGTAATAAATACTGGTACATGTTTTCTGCCATCATGGACTGCAATGGTATGACCAACCATATTGGGATAGATGGTTGAACTGCGTGACCATGTTTTTACAACTTCTTTTTTACCAGATTCATTTAATTCCTCTATTTTATCCATAAGTTTCTCTTCAACATAGGGTCCTTTTCTAACGGATCTAGCCATAAGATTATCCCTCCTTTAACCTATCTTTTCTTGGCCTTACGGGACCTGATAATATATTTATCAGATTTCTTAGTCTTTCTAGTCTTTTTACCCATCGTTCTTTGTCCCCAAGGAGTTACTGGATGACGTCCTGCAGGTGATTTACCTTCACCACCACCGTGTGGGTGATCATGTGGATTCATAACAACACCGCGGACAGATGGTCTTTTACCTTTCCATCTTGAGCGTCCAGCCTTACCTAAGGTGATATTTTCGTGGTTGATATTTCCTACTTGACCGATTGTTGCCTTACATTCCTGTCTGATTAAACGGACTTCACTGGAAGGCATCTTAACATGAGCAAACTTACCTTCTTTAGCAAGAATCTGAGCATTGACACCAGCTGATCTTGCAATTTGTCCACCTTTACCAGGTTGTAATTCTACATTATGAATAATGGTACCAACAGGTATTTCTTTTAGTTTAAGTGAATTTCCGGGTACGATATCTGCTTGTTCGCCAGAAATTACCTCATCACCAACTGTTAATTTATCAGGGGCAATGATATATCTTTTTTCTCCATCAGCATATGTTAACAGTGCAATTCTTGCAGTTCTGTTCGGATCATATTCGATAGCTGATACCTTGGCTGGTATACCATCTTTGTCTCTTTTAAAGTCTATTATTCTATAACGTCTTTTATGACCTCCACCTCTTCTTCTTGAGGTGATCCTTCCATTTACATTACGTCCACCTGTCTTGTGAAGTTTGGTTAACAGGCTTTTCTCGGGCTCCTTTTTAGTAATCTCTTCAAAAGAAGCAACTGTCATATATCTTCTGGAAGGGGTTGTCGGTTTAAAGGTCTTAATAGCCATTGTGTTCCCTCCTTTAACTGTAAATATTAGAGTCCTTCAAATATCTCAATTGAATCTCCTTCGGCTAATTTAACTAAAGCTTTTTTCCAGCTTGCAGTTGTTCCTTCGTTTCTACCAAGTCTACGCTTTTTGCCGCGCATGTTCATGGTATTTACATTATCAACTTTTACATTAAAGATTTCTTCAATAGCAGTTTTAATTTCTACTTTATTTGCATTTTTTGCAACCTTAAATGTATAAGTATTATTTTCTTCCATCTTTAACATACTGTTCTCAGTAATTACAGGCTTTATTAAAATATCTCTAGGGTCTTTGTTCATTCTCCCAGCACCTCCTCGATCTTTCTTACCGCCTCTTCTGACATTAATATTACTTCATTATCTAATAGATCATAGGTATTTAATCCATCTAATACTAATGTTTTTACACGCGGTAAGTTACGTGCTGATAGGTAGATATTTTTATCCTTTTCAGGTAGTATAATTAATACTTTTTTATCTTCTAAACCTAAATCTTCTAAAAGACTTGCCATCTTTTTAGTCTTGATTTCATCAATTTCAAATTCATCTAAAATCATGATACTTTCAGTTTCAAGCTTGTCACTTAAAACAGATTTAAGGGCAATTCTTTTCATTTTCTTGTTTACTTTCTTATCATAAGAACGTGGTTTTGGTCCAAAGGTAACTCCACCGCCTACCCATAATGGGGAACGGATGCTGCCGTGTCTGGCTCGACCTGTGCCCTTTTGTCTCCAGGGCTTTCTACCTCCACCTCTAACTTCACTTCTTGTTTTGGTGGATGCATTACCACTTCTAACTTTTGCTAGCTGTGCAGTTACTACCTGATGCACAACATCTTCATTTATTTTACTATTAAATATATCATCTGATAAATCTATATCAGTGACTTTTTCACCATTGGTGTTATATTTAACTGCCTGAGGCATTGTATGTCCTCCTTTCTATCCATCAACTTTTTACTTTTCTTTTCCAATAAGTGATACTAAACTCTTTTTAGGACCAGGTACTGATCCTTTTACCAAGATAACTTTCTTTTCAGGATCTACTTTCATAATCTTTAAATTATGAACAGTAGTTTTTTCATTACCCATTCTACCGGGCATCTTTTGTCCTTTAAATACTCTAGAAGCGTCAACAGCTCCTACAGAACCAGGCGCTCTATGGAAGTGAGAACCGTGAGTTTTAGGGCCGGCACTGTGGTTCCATCTCTGGATATTTCCAGAGAAACCTTTACCTTTTGAAATGCCCTGTACTTTCACCATTTCTCCTTCTTCAAAGATGTCTACGGTGACTTCATCACCGATTTCTAATTCCTGATCAAAGTTTCTAAATTCCATTAAGTATCTTTTGGGATCTAAACCATTCTTTTTAAATTGTCCTAACTCTGGTTTGTTAAGCTTCTTTTCTTTTATATCTTCAAAGCCTAGCTGAACGGCTTGATATCCGTCTTTTTCTTTAGTACGTTTTTCGGTCACAACACAGGGTCCTGCTTCAATTACAGTAACCGGAACCATATTTTCGTCTTCATCAAAAATCTGTGTCATGCCCATTTTTTTACCTAGTAATCCCTTAGCCATCTCTTAGTACACCTCCTGACCTTATAATTTGATCTCTATATCTACACCGGCAGGTAAATCTAATCTCATTAATGCATCTACCGTTTTGGAAGTAGGATCAAGAATATCGATTAATCTCTTGTGAGTTCTCATCTCAAACTGCTCCCTTGCATCTTTGTGAACATGAGGAGATCTCAAAACAGTAAATATCTCTTTTTTAGTCGGTAGTGGGATCGGACCGGAAACATCTGCCCCCGTTCTCTGAGCTGTTCCCACTATCTTTTCAGCCGATTTATCTAAAAGCTCGTGTTCAAACGATTTCAATCTTATTCTGATTTTTTCATGATTGGTCATTATCTTCCCTCCTTCAAACAAACCGAGATAAAGAACAGTTAAAGAAGAGGAATCTAATCCCCTTCTTAATCTCTTATTTACTCAATTATTTCAGTTACAACACCAGACGCTACAGTATGTCCGCCTTCACGAA
>CAZGMM010000150.1:0-4745 GCA_964526845.1 uncultured Halanaerobiales bacterium
AATATAATTTGAGGAGGTGTCATTGTGCTACAAATATCTACTACTGAATTTAAAAAGGATTTAAGTAAATACCTTACTTTAGCTAATAAAGATGAAATTATCATTACTCGTAATGGTGTTCCTATTGCTCAGGTCTCTCCACCTAAAGAAAAAAGTTTAGTAAATAAACTAACAGGTATCATTCCTGATGATGGTTATACCATTGATGACGCAAGGAAGGAGAGATTATTAGATAATGAAAATAATAATCGATAATAATGTTATATTAGATGTGTTTCAAAACAGAGAACCTTTTGTTGACTTTTCTTCTAAAGTCTTAAGATTAGTTGAAACCAACCATGTCAAAGGTTACATTACTGCAAATTCTATCACAGATATTTATTATGTATTAAATCGTTCAATTAAAGAGAAAGAACAAGTATATAATTACATGTCTACTCTCTTAGAGTTAATTGAAATTATTGATGTTACTGCTAATGATATCAAAAGCGCATTACACCCTGAAGTAATAGATTTTGAAGATGAATTAATATCTGTTTGTGCAAATGGTTCAAATATCGATTATATTATCACCCGGAATACCAAAGACTTTAAAAAATCACTTGTCCCTGTATTAACACCTGAAGATTTTATAAATAAGTTTTTTGAAAACATTTAACTAAAGATAATGTTTTCAAAAACCATCGCCCAATATTGACAGTGAATTGCACGAAGGAAAAGAATGGCATATTCCAGCCCAGATTATCAGCAGCGGAATCATAATTGGCAATACAAGCAAAAAGATAGAACGCGGAAATGAATAGGTCTGGAAAAAATAAGAAAGAGCTACACTTCTTCATCTTTCTCAGCACATGTCAGGAAAAATGCCCTGGCTTTTTCCAACTTTGTTACCCTTTTCCCTCGTATTTTCTTAACATATTTTAAGTTTTAATTTTTTTATTTCCATAATTGTATCTCCTTATGATATTCAGTACTGTCAAATACTTAATTATCATCACCAAAACACTTGACAAAAGTCAAAAACTGATTTATAATTTAATTGTAAAAAGAATAAATTATGTTAGATTTCATATGCTATATTATGAGGATTATTGAGGGTAGAACAGGCATCTATCGTACCCTTTGGGTATAAAGAGATGTGGGATACTCCGCCCCACGAATAATCCTCTTATTTTTTTATGGTACCTGCATTTAAATATTTCTCAATCTTACTCTCTGTAATACAATATATACTCCTTACATATAAAACATCTTTTTTACTTGCCCTTACAGCAATTAGTACATTTTCATCATATCTTTTAATAAACTCAATTCCTCCCCATGAAGGATGAACACCAACATATGTAGGATTATTTATGATTTCAGGCAATCTATCCATATATTTATCAAATTCTTTTTTATGCTTTTCTCTAATATGTTTTTTATTTGTTCCGCCAATATAAATATTTTGTGTTTCAAATTTCAAATTAAGAAGATTAATAACATCAGTATTTAATTTTCCTACAAGGTCTTTGGTAGAACTATATTTTCTTATCATTTATAATAGGCCTCACTTGTAGTTTATTCTTCCTGTGTTTTATCCAAATCTGCAGGTTTATTTAAATCAACAATAAAAATATTTTTTTCATCATCCATAGTTCCTATAAATCTCACTGTTTGTTTAAAATCATAATCATTACAATAAGCTCTAATTAATTTAACAAACCCTTTATTATTAATCCTTATATAACCTCTGCTTTGCTTATCTGCAAATTCAAATGAGTTTTTATCTTTTTTACTTGCCGGTTTTATACCAATAATTAACCTTTCTTTATCAAATCCAATCTTTATTGCTTCAGGATTTTCCATTTTGTTTATTGCTGCATTATTAAAAGTAAGTCCGTATTCTGCAATAGAAACAATAGGAGGACCCAATTCCGGATTGTACCATTCAAATTTTATTTCATCATCTTGCATAATATCACCTCTTATTAATTCACTATAATTATAACAAATCTTCCTATACATTGCAAATATTTAGCTTCTACTGTTCGTTTTTGCATTCTCCAAATTTATTTATTATTAAAATATAGTAAAAAGCTTATTCTATAATTTATTTACTTCGTCAATTAATAGCCATCTTAAAACAATAATATCTTAAGAAAGTTATAAATTAAAAACAAATTTGCATAATCTCATAAATAACATAGCAATAATGTTGCAGTTTTATATAATATGATGTTTTGATTCATTTTTGTGGAGGACTAATATGGTTACTAAAAAATGCAAAATTGCAGATAATCAAATGCACAATCTGAGAGTACAAATAAAAAATCCCCACAACAGTCTCCTGTCATAGGGATATAACAATTAAATAAAATTTATTGCCAAACCGAATTACTATTACTGATACCCAATATTATTACCTTTTACTTTATTATGTCAATTATTATTTACGATACTTAGTCTTCCACAAAGCCATAGGGTGAGCTTTAATTCGAGCCAGAATTTCCTGATTATCAAATAACAATTCTAATGTATCCCTGATAAGACCAGTAAGGAAGGGGATTATTTTATCAATAATTAAAGTTCTATAAACACCCTGAAACCCGGACAAAAAATCCGGATGATATTCGATTAAACTTATTAATTTAATCAATTAGTTCCTTTATATTATTTTTTACCTCTTCTATCTTATCACTTTTTATTTTCCCAATTCTTTTTACGATTAATTCTTTAGATAATGTATAAATTTTATCTGATCTTATACATGACATACGTTTCAGATTACCTTCATCCATATCTTCTTGGTCAATAACCACTTCATAATTTAATCCACGAATATTAGAAGTAATTGCTACAGTAATAATATCGTTAGTTGCTTTATTGTAAATACTGTTTGATAAAATTAATACAGGTCTCTTTTTAGTTGAATTCAAATTAGTAAATGGAATTGGAATTAAGATTATTTCTCCTTGTTTATACATCATTCCATACCTCATCATCAATTTCATTATCCCAAAAATCCATACTTGATTGAGATGCTTTTTCTAATCCTAAAAATTCATCTTTTTTCTGTCGAGACTTTATATATTTTAAAAAAACAATTACCTCTTCAAATTCATTTTCAGGTATTTCATCAACTAATTTGTGTAAATATTTTCTTGCACCGTTCATCTTATCCCTCCTCGTTTTTTAGTTAATAATTCATCTACTTCTTAATTATATTATACCTTATTCTTAAAAATTTTAAAAGTCAAAGTAGATTGACATTTATTCCTAACTACTTTATATAAATTAAACTTCAACCTATACTACTAGGCTAGTTTAGTACTCAAGATCTCCTGCTACTTCAGAGGAGTAAGGACCATAAAAATATCTCAGCTTCCTACCTTCTGTTTATCTAGCAACCTCATAAACTGGTCTTTGATCCCAAACTTCTCCATCAAGTTTTCTACCATTGGCTTTAGCATGAAAACCTCCCCACTGCTTAAAAAAGAAAGGAATATCCTTCTTTAAACATTTGTTTCTGATTTCAATAACCCATTCTCTTTTCATAGGTCTAGCTTGAGGTCCAGATTCACCACCAACAATAACCCAATCGATTTTATTTAAATTACACTTATTGACTGAAGCGAGTAATGGCTCGAATGATATGAATTTAACTTTTGCATTTGTATTTCTTAAATAATCACTTCTCCAATTATAATCATTATTCTCAATACTAACACCCATCCATATGTTTTTTGTCCAGGTAACTTTAGAGTTTATTTTTTCAAGCCTTTTTGCATTTTTAGTTAATATTTGAAAAACATGCTCTGTTTTTTTATTCATCACTTCAAAACACTTCTGGATAAAATTCAAAGGAACCTTTTCATGTAATAAATCTCCCATAGAATTTACAAAAACCATCCGTGGTTTTCTCCAGGAAAGAGGAGCTTCAATTTTATCCCAATGTAAAGTAACTTTAAAACCATTCTTATATCTTTTATTTCCCATGGCTTTTAATCGCTTTGCAAAACGCTCTGCATAACAATGGTCACAACCAGGACTTCTTTTTGTACATCCGCTTACTGGATTCCAAGTAACATCAGTCCATTCTATTTTTGACTTACTAATTTTAATCACCTCCAGAATTATTTTTCCAAATTATAACATCACCTTTTTTAGGTCTTCTTCTGCGTGAATTCCAATTCTCAATATAAATTAAATTATTATTCATATATCTTAGTATAACATCTTTAATATCTTTTTCAAAAATCATTTCAAGTTCTAACACTTCTTTCAATATTTCATTATATTCAATTCTTTTCTTCTTTTTAATTAATTTCTTTAAAATTTTATATAATATTTTTATTTGTTTTTTGTAAATATTATAATAAAATCTTTCAGAAGGATTATTTTGGTTAAATAATGATCTCTGTCCCTTTTGTTTTGTTTTATTTCTTACTTTGTTTTGTTCTGCAAACAATTTATTATCTATCTTTTTATAAGTAAGTAGTCCCTTTATATGCCTGGTAGTATATATTAAATGAAAAATAGTTCTATCAACCTCTGGATATAATATTTGAGTATTAGTGACATATGCCCAATTTCCTATTTGTTTTATTCTTTTTTTATAATAATTCAAAATAATTTTCTCTTTATCATTTGATTTCAAATCTAACTTATTTTTCCATTCACTATTACCAAATAGTTTATTGAAATTTTTTCTCTGATTATCAGCTTCAATAAATCTTTGAATATAGTCATACATAAAATTAATT
>CAZGMM010000151.1:0-4698 GCA_964526845.1 uncultured Halanaerobiales bacterium
CAAGATTAACTTAAATAATTTATGATTAAACATAATCCAAACTCCTTTAGTGATTAAAAACATTGATGATTTATAGGTCTTTATATTTAGAACTCAACACCGATTGAGAACGAATTTATGTTTGCAAAATACTTATGTTCTCTAAAGGCATAATCCATTATTATTTTTTTGTTCCCAAAAAAGTTCATATCCAATCCAAAACCAAAAGTTAATCCATAAACAGATTCTTCCATGAAAAGTCCATTATAACCTGCTCGCAAGGCAACAGAACCATATGAAGATAAACTAACTTCATATTCACCACCAATATTTACTGATTCACTGTTATTATTAGGATGCAAGGCATCAATTGATATAGTAAAATCCTGGTATTCTGTCATATAGGGATGAAAAGATACACCCAATCTAAAAATCAATGGCAATTCCCATTTTTCAACTTCAAAACGAGCAGGTACATATTTATAATTACCATCTTCATTAGGTAGTATGTCCACAGATTGTTTTAGGTCAATCCCATTATAAGATAATCTAGTCCCATAATTGCTAATAGATGTCCCAATACTAAGCCCATCACCAGGTTCTCCAGTCCAGGAAAAGAAACCTGTATTAACAACAGCACCAATGTCTAGAGCAACAGCACTAGCCTTTTCATGCCAAATATTCGACGAGATATATTTAGAACTTACCCCGAAAGAGAACCATTGTGCTAATTTTTTACCATAGGAAAATGTTACCGACATATCTGATCCAGAAAAATTTTCACCAGTCCCATCGGGCATAGCAACTGTTGTAACTTCCTCTTTACCATAATCCATAGCAATCAAGCCCAATGCAAAAGTACCAAATCTAGGATTTGCATAAGCTACCGAAGCCATCGTAGTTTTCATATCAACCAGCCAGGGCTGATAAGAAACATTGAACTCATTATCTTCCATATAACCCAATCCAGCCGGATTCCAATAAATCGAAGATAATCCCCGTGTATTACTTACATAAGCTCCGCCCATAGCTAAAGCATCGCTTCCGTAACCAATTTCCAAAAAAGTAGCTGATGTCGTTGCAATCCGGTAAGGTTCCATGGCCTGGACAAATGTGTTCATATTCAGAAAAACAACAAACATAAATATTATTTTTAGTGCCTTTTTCATACTAAAACCTCTTATAAATCTAATATTATCCTTTAGAAATTAATGCCTAAACCAATTTTCACCTCTCTAGGAGCTGCATACATAGATGGATCTTCATATTGATCGTAAATTGTATTATAGTTACTTCTGAAAGTAGCAATTTCTGTAGGTCTAAGTATACTTGTATAAGGTCTTCCTGTAGTTTCATCGACTCTTTCAGCATTTAGCCTATCTAATAGATTGTAAACAATTATATACATACGCATATCTAACTTATCAATTAGATCAAGTTTATAAGAACCTTTAAAATCCACTTTAATTGTATGGGGCTTGTATTGATTATTTGGATAGAGACGTTGTCTTGATAACGGACTCTCAGGAATTGGCTCATAAGAATAGGCCATACCAGAATTATAGTAAGCTAAAATACTGGCATTGTATTTTTCTTGAGTATATGATATATTAAAATTAAAAGTGTGTCTTTGATCCCATTCCATTGGAATTAGTTTAGAAATTGGATCCATGCTTTGGCCTGACCGTAAAAAAGTACTTCTTGGATTATCAGCAACACCACGGGTATATAGGAGTGTATAATTAGCAAATAGAGCTAATGGGCCCATAGTATAATCCCATTTAACTTCTAAACCCTTAGAATTTCCATAATCTTTGTTAGTATATAGACCATATTTTATTTGATTATAAGTTGTTACAATTCTTGTACTTAACAAATCATAGATGTCACGATAGAATATTGAAAGTTCTAAACCCATATTAGGTATTAATTCCTGCCATAATCCCATTTGATATTGTACTGTTTTTTCAGCCTTCAAGTTCGGATTTCCATGGACAGTTTCATAGTTACCTGAAGGAATTAAAAATCTGCTATTCTCATAGAGTGCATATAGAGGAGGCATCTGATAAAAATGACCATAACTGAAATGTAAAACAGCAGCATCACTTAATTTGTAGGATAGTCCAAATCTAGGACTTAAAAATTGTTGTATTTCGGCATCTTTATATTCTGACATTCTTTCAGGATTATCAGGATAATTCAATTGATTAGCAGGATTTCGCAAATTAGTTGGGTAAACTGTATTTGGGTTAAACCGATCATATCTCAAGCCATAGTTAATAACTAGATCGTCAAATTCCATTTTGTCCTGCATGTAAGCAGAAAATTCAATAGGATTTTTATCATATTTTTGGGTAGAAATAGCTGAATCTAGAATCTCAGGTTCATATGGGTTGAAAACAATTTGTTCTAAACTATCATCATAATGGAATTCTTTATATTCTGTCGTACCAAACTTTTTATCTCTAACGGTTAAGGTTCTATTACGCAAGTCATGGTTTATATATACTAGCCCAGTTTTTATTGAATGATGCTTATTTAATTGCCAGGTAAGATCATACTTAATATTGAGATCATTTAATTCAATCCCCTCATAACCTTTTTCCTGTCCACCAGTAACAAAGCCGCCACCAGATTGATTATAATTATCGGCGACATAACGATCATCAAATTGATCTTTATAGAGATAGGTCTCATTTTTTGTCATATTATATGCTACTCGCAGATTATGAAACATCTTATTTGAAATCATATGGTTAGCTGAAAAAAGATAAAAATTGCTATTTTGATAATCCTTAGCCCGGCCTTCTGGTTTATATTTATAATCATGATCATAGTCTTGATTTTCACTTTGATTTTGGGTATACATAAAAGAAAACTTTAGATCATCAATTATATTAAAGGTAACTTTACCCAATAAAGACAGCTTATCATTAGTATCCATAGGTACATATTCTTCATCACCAGTATGTTCTGAATAATACTTTTTACCATTAATATAAGTATCCCATGGTGTGCTTTTTCCTCCTAGATAGTTTTCATCACCTAAATTAGTATAATCATGGACGCTAAATCTTCTTATACCATTTAAATAACCCAAATGATTAACATACCTAGAATTAATAAAAAAAGTTATTTTATCTTTATAGATCGGTCCACTTAACTGAAATTTATAATCACTATTCCTTACAATGTCATTTCCCAGACCAATAAATATATTATCATTAGTTGTTAAATAATTAGATAGATAACCAGTAGCACTACCTTGAAAAGTGTCGCTGCCATCTTTAGTTACAAGATTTACGACACCACTCATTGCGCGACCATATTCTGCATTAAAAGTGCCAGTTATAACTTCCAGGTCTTTGACCGCCTCCGTCTCAATCGTAACACTTGCATTCTCTTTATTAAAACCATTTGTTACAGGTATCCCATCTACCATATTATTGACTTCAGTTGCACGCCCCCCCCTAAAATGTCCCTCTACTACTCCAGCCTGCATTTGAACAACATCAGAAATATCCTCTACTGCCAGAGATTGAATTTCTTTAGAAGATACGTTTTTAATAGTACCTGTCTTATCTTTTTTGCTGGAGATCTCTCTAGCACTAACATAAATTGCCTCAGTTTCCAAAGTTGAGGAGCTAAGTTCTCCTTTTAGATTTGTTGTCCTGTTTAAAGAAACTTGTACGTCTCTAAATATCAAAGGTGAATATCCAATCATTGTAACTTTAACTTTATATTTTCCAGGTGGAACATTGATAATATAAAAGTCACCATTGCTGTCAGTTGCAGCTCCCATATCAGTATTCATTACAACCACATTAGCTCCAGGTATAGGAGCTCCTGTTTCTTTATCTGTTATTACTCCGGCTATTTTCCCTGTAGTCTGTCCAAATATTATCTGTATCCAAAATACCAAGAAAATCCAAATAAAATATTTTTTCATACAACACCTCTATTTTGACTTTTCAATTCATGCTGATGTAATAATAGTTCAATAAATACAGGTTTCATTTTGGGGCCCTGTTTTTTACCTGTTACACCATCAATTACATCAAATTGGACCCCTTCTTTTCCTTTTTTAAACAGCCCCATCCAATAGGGATATTTAAATGTATTAATTAACTTTATTTGCACTTCTTCTAGACTAACGCTTTGCTTCATTCTCGTCACTATAAATTGGTTAACTGCGCTATTGGCAATTTTTCCTGCTTCTTCAAGTTCAACTTTAAAGGGTATTTTATAATTGTTTTTATATTTAGATGATAATTCTTTATCAACAAATGCGTATTCCCCTGATATTCCATCAATACAAATATTTGTTTCTCTATCTTCATCATTTTTTATAATTATATTTGATAAAAAATGATAATACGGCAAATTAATTAATTCAACATGGACTATTTTTCTTTTTTGTTGAAAAAATAGTGTCGGTTTTCTAAGAATTTTTATTGCTTTATCTTTTTTTATAATATTGGACACAGCATCTTCCATATTTAATTATTCTTTGATAACAAATGACATATATAGGCTACAATAATAAATATCAGCCCACATATTATGTTTACTATTTTACCTCTATCGGATTGGGTGAAAATTATGGATATAAACAAACCTGACCCGAAAGTAAGGAAATAAATACTAATCAAGTTCATTACACCAATATTTTTAAAATCTAATTTCCAATTCACATTAGCCTCATAATATTTATTTTTA
>CAZGMM010000152.1:0-4676 GCA_964526845.1 uncultured Halanaerobiales bacterium
AATCTACTTTACCAAAGGAACAGTGTGGATACTGACAAACGGGACAGTGGTGACACAATCCCCCATAAGATAATTTAACTAACTTCTCTTTATTAAACTTCTCTCCTGTTAATATTCTGGGATAAACTAAATCAAAAACGGTTATCTCTTCAAATATTACACAGGCGGGTAAACCTAAAATAGGTATATCTTCTAGGTAAGCTACCATTAATTTATTACCCGGTAAAACCGGTACACCATACTTTACAACATTCGCTTTCGCTTTTCGAATTCCTGCTGGAGTTACATCATCCGGATCAACAGACATACCGCCTCCTGTTAATAAAATGTCTACCCCTTTTTCTTTAAATTCTAATAAAGCTTCTTTTATTTTATCAGTATTATCAGGTACATACCGGTAATCCAGCAATTTGCCTCCCCATCTTTTAAACTTTCTTTTTAAGGTCGGTAAAAACTTATCTTCTATTCTACCTTCATATACTTCATTACCAGTAATTACAACCCCTACTTTATAATCTTTAAATGGTTCTATTGAAAATATATTTGCTTGACTTAATATCTTCTCAACCCTATCTATCTTGCTTTTTTCAATTACTAAAGGGTTGATTCTGACACCTGCAATTATCTCGCCTTTTTGGACCGGACTTTTACTATGACCGGTTGTAATTAAGATATCATCTTCTGTATTTGCCTTAAATAGTATATCTTTATTTATATTTAAGATACCATTAACTTCAGCAATTAATGATATTTTGCCTTCGTGTGGTTCACTTAAACTTATATTTTCACTTACAAAGTACTCAGCCATAACTTTCGCTGCCTCTTCTTCATGTAAGTGATTATCATCTTGTTCTAACACATATATACTTTCTTTTCCCATATCTTTTAAGATTGATATATCTTCTTCTTTTATAATATCTCCCTTTTTGAATCTAACCCCTTTAAACTCATCTGGGATGATTTGGGTCATATCATGAGCTACAACTTTGCCCACTGCTTTTTCAACTGATATTTTCTTTATATTCATTAAAGTCCACCTCTTGTTCATTTTTGAAACTTAAAAATTTATTTCCTAAAAATCTGGCTTCCCTATCATCATGTGTGACATAGATAAAGGGAATCTGCCATTCTTTTTGCATTATTTTAATCTCTGTCATTAATTTATTTTTTAAATTATTATCAACAGAAGATAATGGTTCATCTAAAAGTAATAATTCAGGTTCTATCATTAGAGCCCTAGCTAAGGCTACCCTCTGTTTTTCTCCCCCTGATAAAGTAGCAGGATATCTATCTTTTATATCATCTATATGAAATTTATCCAATAAATTGTTTATTTTTTCAATATCATTTATTTTCTTTTTTTGTCCGTAAATTATATTTTCAAATACATTTAAGTGAGGGAAAAGGGCATAATCTTGAAATATATATCCTATCTTTCTATTAAAGGGTTGAATATTAATTTTTCCGTTTGAGGAATAAAGGATCCTTTCACCTAACTTAATATATCCTTTATCAGGTCTGTCTAGTCCAGCCAAACAGTTTAATATAGTGGTCTTGCCCGAACCCGAAGGTCCGAAAAATACCAATATTTCCTTTTTAAGTTGAAATTTTTTATGTATCTTCTTATCTCCAAAATCTTTTTTTATATTGAAGTCTAAAACCATTAATTAATACCCCCGTATTCATAGATGCTTGTATTATATAACTGTAAAATAGCCATAATAATAATAGAGAAAATGATCATTACTATAGAAACCGTTACTGCCATCTCCAAGTCACCGGTAGTCATATTTAAATAAACAGCAATAGGCAGGGTTTCAGTTTTGAATCTAGTAGCACCAGCTAACATTACGGTCGCTCCAAACTCTCCCATTGCCCTGGCCCAGGCTGTTGTTATACCCGTGATAATCCCATCTTTGGATAAAGGTAGCGTGATGTTTTTAAAAACCTGAAAATGATTATCCCCTAATGTCATAGCTGCTTTTTCCAGTTTAGGGTCTACATTGGAAAAAGCTATCTTAAGACTCCTGATCAATAAAGGGGCAGCTACTACAAACTGGGCCATGACTATTCCTAGCTTTGTAAATACAAAGTCTAAACCTAATTTTGCTAATTGATTACCACCAATTGGACCCAATAAGACTAAAAGACTTAAGCCCAATATTATAGGCGGTAAAACTAAAGGAATATCTAAAATAATATCTATAATCTTCTTAAATTTGAAGTCATAACGGGACAGTACATATGCGGTGGGTAAACCGAACAATACCGCCAGTATCACTGCACTGATTGAAGTGGTGATACTTAATATTAAAGAAAAGGTTAATTCTTTGCTGTTTAATAATAGATTTAACAGATTTGTTGTTTTGATATAAAGGGTTGGTGAAATCAAAACTAATATAATAAAAATAACAAATAATATAAACATACCTGACATAAATAACTTGAAAATATTATACCTCATTATTTCACCTTTTCTATTTCTATATTATATCCATAATTTTTAAATATCTCTGTGGCATTATTACTTAATATGAAATTAATAAATCGATCTGCTACATCTTTATTTTTGGAATATTTTAAGAGCCCAATACTAATCCTTTTTATAATATTTTTATCTACTGTAATTTCAACTAAAGAAAGTTTATCTTTGCTTTCAAAGTAATTTGCCCTCCATACGATACCGGCTTCCGCCTGGTTCATCATCACATACATCCTTACTTCATTAACAGTGGCTGCTTTTGATATGATATTATTCTCTATCTTATCCTTTATATTATTCTTTTGAAAAATTTCTTCAGTTGCTTTCCCAATTGCAGCACTAGGATCAGCCACTATTATCTTCTTACCAGGTTTTAATAGATCCTTAAAATCATCGATAACACCGGGATTATTCTTCGGAACAATAATGACTGGGGTATGTTCTGCTATATTATAATATGACATTATTATCTCATCATCATATAATTCTTTAAGGTACCAGCTGTCTGCAGCTATATAAATATCTCCTTTTTTTACCGTTTCAATTTGATTTTTTAAAACACCTGAACCATTAAATTGCAGATGTATTTCAACCCCATATTCTTTTTTAAAGTTATCTGCTATCTCTTCCATCGGTTTTATTAAGCCTGCGGCTGAATAAACTAAAAGTTTTTCCTCAGCATAAGATTTTATAGAAAAAGACGATAAAATTAAAATAACAAGAACTATTAAAAATATTTTTCTCTTCATTAAAATAAGGGCTCCTTTATCGTTATTCTTAACCTCATATAGCGACTGCAAAAAAATATGACTATCTTGATAAGTATTATAACATATAAATATGGATTTATCATTATATAATTACCACAAATTACAAAAAATATCTTAATAACTTTTTTATATAAATCTAATTTTATCTGTATATTTGGATATACTGATAACTATTGACAGGTATTAAAGGGTGTGTTAAAATTTTTATGTAAATCTGATTAATATACTCAACTTTTTATTTAATGTCATTTTACAGGAGGTAAAAAAAATGAATGATATTTATTTGGATCATGCTGCTACCACCCCTATGGATCCGGCAGTTATAAAAACGGTTAACAAATATATGAAAGATTATTATGGAAACCCGTCTAGTATATATCAAACCGGGCAGAAATCAAGAAATGAAATCAGATATGCCCGTCAATCAATCGCGGACTATATAAATGCAGGTGATATGAGAGAAATTATCTTTACAAGTGGAGGGACAGAATCAGATAATTTGGCTATCAAGGGTACTGCCCTGGCCCGCCAAGATAAGGGGAAACATATAATAACTACCAAAATTGAACATCATGCTGTCTTACATACCTGTGAATACCTCAAAAAGCAGCATGGCTTTGATGTTACCTACTTAGATGTTGATGAAAAGGGCTTTGTCAACACAGATGCTTTAAAAGATGCAGTGAATGATAATACTATCTTGGTCTCAATCATGACTGCTAATAATGAAATAGGATCAATACAGCCTATTGAAGAGATCGGAGAGTTTCTAAAAGATAAAGATATTTACTTTCATACCGATGCTGTACAGGCTTTAGGCCAGCTTGATATAGATGTTCAAAAAATGAATATCGACCTGCTCTCTGCTTCTGCCCATAAACTATATGGACCTAAAGGGGTTGGAATCCTTTTTATTAAAAAAGGAACTAAATTAATCCCTCAAATGAATGGGGGAGCTCAAGAAAGAAATATAAGAGCTGGAACTGAAAATGTGCCCGGTATTATGGGTTTTAAAAAAGCTATTGAAATCTTAAAAGAAACCAAAGATGAAAAAGTAGAAAAAAATATCTTTTTAAGAGATAAAATAATCAAAGGTATAGAAAACAATATTGATAATGTAATACTAAATGGGCCGCACGGTGATAAGCGTCTATCTAATAATGTCAACTTTTGTTTTAAAAATGTAGAAGGTGAATCACTTCTCTTAAATCTTGATATGATTGGAATTGCAGCGTCCAGTGGTTCGGCCTGTGCCTCTGGCTCGGTAGATCCCTCTCATGTACTATTAGCGATAGGTAGGGATAAGAGCACAGCCCGTGGTTCTTTAAGACTTTCATTAGGTAAGGATAACACCGAATCAGATGTAGAATTTTTAATTAAAAAACTACCCGGGATCATAAGTAGAATCAGAGAAATGTCCCCCT
>CAZGMM010000153.1:0-4672 GCA_964526845.1 uncultured Halanaerobiales bacterium
TTCATCTAATAAACCTAAATCTGATAAATCTCTTAAAATACCACTACCTAGATCTTCTACTACGGGTAAATTATATTCTTTTCCCAGTTCAACCAATTCTTTTAACTGAACTTCTTTGGTAAAGCCCATCACTTTATAATTACTGGTATGAACTTTTAGTAACATACCTGTATCTTCATTTATTTTAGCTTCATAATCTTTTTTATATACTTTATTGGTTGCTCCTACTTCTATTAATTCTGCTCCGCTTTTTTCCATTACCTCCGGGATTCTAAAAGAACCGCCAACTTCAACCATTTCACCACGGGCTAAAATCACTTCTTTGTTTTTGGCAAAGGTATCTAAGATTAAAAGAACGGCCGCCGCATTATTATTTACAACCAGTCCATCTTCAGCTCCACTTAACTCAATTAAAAATTCTCTGACGTTATTATAACGGGAACCTCTCTCACCTGATTGCTTGTCAATCTCTAAAGTAGAGTAATTTTTAGCCACATTGAACAAGGAATCAATGGCTTCTTTTGATAATAAGGATCTGCCTAAGTTGGTATGAACAATTGTGCCGGTAGCATTAATTACATTTTCTAAATTAGGAGCAAGATAATCTTCAATATATTCTTCGATCTCCTCAAATAAAGAATCAATCTTTAAATTTAACTGCATATTTTCTAGTTCTGGTTCCGGAGTTTTAGCAATAGTATTCCTCTTTTCGTCTAAAACACTCCGAACTGCCTTTAAAACTAGATTATGACTGTACTTTTCTATTAAAATTTCTCCCTGGTTACTCTCCAAAATATCGTTAACAGCTGGTATCTGTTTAAAAAGTTCTTTTTTCATCTTGACCCCTCTTTTTTGGCAATAGTTTCAATCACATTTAAAGCCTCATTAATCTCTTGTAAAGTATTAAAATAACTAAAACTAAATCTGACCATACCTTTCTGATCGGTCTGCATCGCTTTATGAAGTAAGGGAGCACAATGAAGTCCACCCCTTACAGATATATTATATTCATTTTGCAGTAAATGAGCAAATCTATTAGCACTTAGATCCATTAAATTTATACTCACAACCCCTACTTTTTTATCTAAATTAGTAGTTCCATAAATAAGTATACCTTTGATATTCCTAAGTCCTTTTATAAATTTATCTAATAGATTTAATTCATGTTGATAAATCTCTGCTTGATTAGTTTTATTAATAAAATCAATACCCGCTCCCAAACCAATGATACCTAAAGTATTAAGTGTACCGCTTTCAAATTTATCGGGCATGAGCTCAGGCTGGTAAGTATCTAAAGAATTACTACCGGTACCGCCTTCCATTAGAGTATCTAGTTCAATATTCTCAGAAATATATAATCCACCGATTCCAGGTGGACCAAAAAGTGATTTATGACCGGGTACAGACATCATATCAATATCTAAATTATTTAAATTAATATCTAAAACTCCCGCGGTCTGGGCAGCATCTATAAGTAACTTTATATTATTTTCTTTTGCATAGTGAGAAATTTCTACTATATCATTAACGGTACCTAAGACATTGGAGGCATGGGAAAGGATAATAAGGGAAGTGTCATCTTTTACAGCTTGTTTAAGACTCTCTAAATCAACTAATCCTTTTTTATTGAAGTCAATAAAAGTAACAGTAATCCGGCCCTCTTTTTGTAACTTGTTAAGAGGGCGGATTACTGAGTTATGTTCTAACTTAGTAGAAACTACATGATCTCCTTTTTTTAGAAATCCCTTGATTGCTAAATTCAAGGATTCAGTTGCACCAGATGTAAAAATGAAACGGGAGGAATCTTTAATACCAAAAAATTGGGCAATCTTCTCCCTTGTATTAAAGATCCTTCGGTTTATATTCATCGTTTTTACACCCTGCGACCTTCCCGGGTTGACACCTTCATTTCTAAAAAAGCTGTCAACGGCTTGATATACTGATTCTGGTTTGGGATAAGTGGTCGCTGCATTGTTAAAATAGATCATTTTTAGTGTATAAAGCCTTCTTCCTTTAGGATTTCACGGGCCTGTTCTTCATCATCTTCGGCCACTAATACAACCGGACCGGTACAGCCCATACCGGTTTCTGCATAGATATCTTCTTTCCAGAGGGTCTGTTGGGCACTCTCGATCTCTAAGATATCGATACCAGCAATTTCTTCACCGGTAACTTTCTTTTCAGGCATTTCAACTTCTTCTACTTCTTTGCTTTCACTCTTAGTTTTTAATTCTTCAATGATATCCGCAAGTCCTGCTTTATTTGCCTTTTTCATCTCATCTTTAGCAATTTCAAGTAGATTACCTCTACTCACTTCTGCCATGTATTTAATGGCATTAGCGATCACAGGAGCTCCGGAAGCTCTGGAGATAATGCCTACTAACTGATCGTATTCAGCACTTACGCCAGGACCGTAACCAAAACCGGAAGCTTCATACTTTCCACCTGTAGTAAAGGCGGAAAAGATCTTCATTAACATATTACCGGTTAAAGTATCGGTAACCATAACGTCAGGTACTCCCATCAACAGGTCGTTACCGCGCATTACTACTCCTCCGTCAGATCTAACAGAAGTAGCAAACTGGATATCATATCCATTATCTTTTAGTTCTCTTAAGTTGTTTTCTACTAACCGGGCACCATCTACGTTTAAAATACCAAGCTTTGGTTCTTTAATACCGAGAGATTTAGCGGTAGCGATTCCATAAACAGCGTTCTTTAACATGGAAGCTACGCGGTCGGTATCACTGGTACCAGTGGTAGTAGCAATTAGCATCTCTTTACCGCGACCAGGGGTAATAACTCTACCTACTGTAGATACCCCAAAAGGAAAGTTATAATGCAGTGTTACAGAGGCATCAATTTCACCTGAATCTAACATATTATCCATGGCTTGATGAGCATCGGCTAAACAGGAACATTTACTACCATCACAGCCGATGGTCTCTACCTCTATATCACTATTATTATTTTCTGCCATTTCAGCCGCTTTCTGTAGTTCTTCTGGACCGTGTTCACTATCAAGTAAAGTAAGTCCTACCTTCTTTTTTTCACCAAACTGTCCGGATTCAATTGCATCTGCCAGTTCATTAAAAATTCCCGCTACTTTTTCTTTTGTTTTATCTGCCATATCATTCACCTCAATTAGACTCGATAGTCATATTTTCAGCCATCTTACGCATGGCATCAGCAATCATGCTTTTGATTTCTTCGTCACTAACGGTCGCTTCTTTTTCTTGTAGTCCTTCATTCTTCTCGATTACAAATGATACACCATCAAAGAGGTTGGTCATTCTTCCTAAGAAAAGACTGCCTTTACCGATTATCATGGCATTTTCAATATCTCCATCTTCGATCATTTTCACAGCTGGACCTACAAAAGGAACTCCAGAAGGAATATGACCTTGAGTTGGAGCAAAGCCGGGCATACCGTGTTCTTCTACAAAGTTCATTAATTCTTTTCTTTCCAAGTCGCCTCTTTTAACACCAAGAGCGGCAATCATCTTGTAATTGGATTCTGGTACATTACCTGCTCCGGCCGGTTTCGTTATTTCGGGATTCTGCATTTCAACAGAGTATTTATCTATATCTTTAATACTGATATTCATCTCATCAAGGGGATCAGTTACTAAGGAACTAATAACTGCCTGTGGGGAAGAACCGGTTCCCACTCTATGACGTCCTACGATATCAGTTCGAAGTACGGGGTTTTCTCCATCATTTTCAGAGATTAAAATGGCAAATCCACCCAGGCCGTCTTCTAAAATGGGCATATCTTTTTTAACATGGTCTTTTCCATTCATACCCAATTTAGCAACAGAGCCGCCCGCTACAACAGCTACATTATCGTATACGCCTGATTTAACTAAGGCGGCTGCATTTACCATTGCATGGGCCGGGGCTGCACAGAAACTTCTTACATCAGAACCGGTCGCATTAGTAGCACCGGCCATTTCACCAATCGCTTTAGCGAAGTTGCCGCCACCGCGCTGGTTGATGTCACCACAGGCCTCTTCGGAACATTCTAAAATATAGTCAACTTCAGATAAGTCGATATTATTTCTATAGCCAAGATTTTTCATAGCTAAAACAGCTGAAGCTTTACCAATTAGGTTCTCATAAATAACATGGGCACTTAAGTTTATATCGGTTTCATGAGCACTTTTTACACAACCAACTAACTTACCCTCTAAATAAAATGGTTCTGCATGTGCTTCCACTAATTCCTCTACGGCTGAAAGTTCTTCTCCTTCTCCTAAGTCAATATCCATATCTTTTAGGATAGGATGTTCGTTTACTAACTTTTGCCCTCTTTCAGAAAATTCTTTAGTTAATTTCACTAAATCAAAAACATCTACATGTTTAACTAAAGGAATAAATACCTCTTCGGACATAATTTCGCCGAATTCGCCTTCTTTTTTAGCTTCTAAGAGATTATCGCTTTCATACCAGGGTGTCTCGATATCATCTAAATCATTGGGCAAGATATTTCCTATGTAAGCCTGATTAGGGGCATAACCGACAAACTCTTCAAAACTACGTAAATGATCATCCATCTTGCTTAAATATTCATCATTGGGATTTTTAGCACGGGTAGTGGTCTGAGTTGAACCACCTTGTTTTAAAATATTTGGTGTGTGAACAAGTATATAACTTGATCCTTTTATTACTG
>CAZGMM010000154.1:0-4577 GCA_964526845.1 uncultured Halanaerobiales bacterium
AGTTAAATCAATAACATTAAACGTTTTTTCTTTAGTCCTAACAACAAGCATAAAACTATCTCCAACCTTTAATAACATATCATTAGCTAAATTCTGCCCCATAACAGCTTCGGATTCTCCTTCTGTTATAAAGCCGCCTTTTACTATAGATTGATCAATTTTAGAAATGCTTTTTTCGTTTGAAACATCTATACCACGGGCAACTACAGGTAATCCCATCTGTCCATCATTTAATTCGGCATTAAAATCAAGACGGGGACTTGTACCAACGACTTCCGTATTTGACATAATTTTAGAATGTATTCTTTCATCAACTTTTATTAAATCGTCAAGAGGATATTCTTCTCTTTCCTCCCAATATTTTTGGCTGGTTATTTGAATATGACCGTATTCAAATTCTGTAACATTTTCATAAGAAGCATCCATCATCCCTAAAACAAGGGCATCTGCAAAAACATAAAATCCAATGGCTACAGCAATAACCACTGCTGTATAAATAGTTCTTTTTTTATGCCGGGCTAGATTACGAAAGGCCATCTTTATTAAAAACATTGCTTAACCCCCTACCTGGTAAAAAAATATATTTATTAATCGACTTCTTTTCCAACTCTTTTTTGATCTTTAGTAATCAATCCATCATGTAAACCTAAAAGCCGACTTGCATAATCCATAACTAATGAATCGTGGGTTGAAAAAACAAACGTAGTATTCAATTCTTTATTCATTTTTAACATTACTTGCATAACTTCATGGCTGGTTTTCGAGTCTAAATTTGCTGTGGGTTCATCTGCAAGAATAAGTTTTGGTTCTTTAATCAGTGCTCTAGCAACTGCAACTCTTTGCTTTTGTCCTCCAGATAATTCAGACGGCCTTCTATTTTCTAAACCTTCCAATCCGACCTGTTCTAATAGTTGATAAACTTTTTCTTTACTAGCACCTTCTGAACTTTGTTTTGCAATTTTAAGAGCGAAACTAACATTTTCATAAGCAGAGAGTACAGGTATTAAATTATAACTTTGAAAAATAAAACCAATATGTTTTCTTCTAAGTAAAGCATAATCTTTATTTTTCATTTCTTTTAAATTGTTACCATTAATCTTTATCACACCAGAAGTGGGTTTATCCAATGCTCCTATCATATTCAAAAGGGTTGTTTTCCCTGAACCAGAAGGACCATAAATACTAGTAAACTCACCAGACTTGACTTCAAGGTCAATACCCCGAAGGGCTTCTACTTCAACTTTTCCTTGTTTATAAACCTTTTTTAAATTTTTTAATTCAAGTAAGGACAATAATCTCACCCCTTTTATAATTTTCAAACTGTTTTTATTAACTATTATTAAATGTATTTATAATCGTCTCGTAAATTCGATTTATATTTTTTCAGAGATATAATATCTATACCCAAAATCGTCAACTATTTAATCAGCGAGCATTATTTCTTTTCCTCAATAGAAAAAAATAGTTTATTGATTAGAATAGTTTATCATTAAAGTTATTAAAACTTAAAATATAATTTACTATATCTAACTTAGGATGATCGCTACTTCCCAAAATAATAATAATGTATATCCTTTTACTTATAATTAATCAAAAATACATTTTATCCTTTAAAGCAACAAACTTAATCCTGAATTATTCTTAACATGATGCTTAAATCGAACTAAAACCTATCATATCAATTGGAAATTAACTTCCGGCATATATTTTTTACAATAATTCTCGCTAGGCTCAATCAACTCGGGACAACCAGGATAAGAGCAGGGCTTTTTAATTTGATAAGCATAATAAATCACTGGCAATGTAATTTTTAAAATAAAGGACATTATTATATATTCAAGAATTATAATTAGACATAGAAATCATATTATACGAGGAGAATCAAAATGGATAATAAATTTAATTTCTGGTTTGTTGTTAATTGGATATTTGGGATTTTGGTTTTTATAGACGGCTTATTAAATCTATTTCGAGGAAACGACTTTGGTTTGGGAGTATTTTTAATTATACTTTCTCTTCTCTATTTCCCACTTACAAATAGATATATAAACTCATTGGTTAATAAAAGGTTTAATTCCTCTATTAATTACTTGTTAAAAATTGTTTTAGGCATTTTCATCATTTGGGCAACACTAGCTGTAGGTGCACTCGCTGAAGGTTATTATCCAAAAATATGGTAAATGGAGGTATAAGATATGCTAAATAATTTTTATAATAAAATGTCCAATATTTCACTAAATCACGCCTTCACTGCTTTATTTACTTTCCTATTAATATATGCAATTTTTAATAATTTTATTTTTGCTAATTGGTTCAATCTGTTTTTATCAGTATTAACTCTCTTTTTAATTTACCTTCCTTTATTAATAACAAAGCATTTCGAAATATATATTCCCCCTAAATTTCAACTTGCCCTAGTGCTTTTTATTTATGCGTCTTTATATTTAGGAGCTGTAAAGAATTTTTATATTGATATTTTCTGGTGGGATAAGGTTATACATACTTTCTCTGGTATTATTCTTGGTATAATTGGTTTTATACTTTTGTATTACCTAAACCAGCAAGAGGATATAAAATTAGTTATGTCCCCTATAGCTATTGCTTTATTTTCCTTTACTTTTGCAGTTACCTTAGGAGCTTTATGGGAAATTTATGAATATATTATGAGTACCTACTTTGGATTTAATATGCAGCCATTTGGCTTAACAGATACAATTTGGGATCTAATAGTTGATAGTATTGGAGCTTTAATCGCCTCTTTAAGTGGTTATATCTATCTAACCAACGAAGAACCTAACTTGTTTTATAATTTAATCAACAACTTAAAAAAACCAAATTAAAAAAAAGAGCCCACTGCATATAATCATGCAAGGCCCTTTTGTCATTTAAACATTTAATTACAATAAGTTAATAAATATTTTTGCTAATCCTAAGAAAACAAAAAAACCAAATACATCTGTGGCAGTAGTTAAAAAGATCGCTGAAGCTAAAGCGGGATCAATTCCTAAAGCCTGCAAAGTTATAGGAATTAAAAATCCAAATAAACCTGCTATTAATAAATTTAAAATCATTGCTGCAAAAATAATAAGTCCTAAATAAGGATTCCCGTATAAAAAATAAAGGATTATACCTGTAACAATTCCAATAGCCGCACCGTGTATTATTCCTATACTTGATTCTTTTACAGCTAATTTCCATTTATTATTAGCTTTAAGTTCTCCCAAGGCAATACCTCTAATTACAATGGATAAAGTCTGAGTACCAGCATTACCGCCCATGCCAGCAACTATTGGCATTGCAGCAGCTAAAGCTACTACTTGGGCTATAACATCTTCAAAAAGTCCAACGGTTAAAGCTGCTAAAAAGGCTGTTCCTAAATTTATATATAACCAGGGTAATCTCTTTTTAATTGACTCTGTTATCGAACTATTAACACTTTCTTCTTCGCTTATACCTACCATTCTAAACATATCTTCCGTATTTTCTGCCTCAATAACATCAATAATATCATCAAAAGTAATTATACCTAAAAGATTATTATTTTTATTTACAACAGGTATTACTGATAAATCATATTTAGCCACTTGTAACGCAACTTCTTCCTGGTCAATTTCAGGGGTTACTGTAATTACATTTTCATCCATTATTTCCTTAAGTTTTTTGCTATCATCAGTAACTAAAATATCTCTTAAATTAACATAGCCCGCTAACTTCTTAGACTCATCTACAATAAAAATGGTCTCAATAATTTCGGTTTTAGGGCTAATTCTTTTTATTTTATTAATAGCTTCTCCTACTGTCATTTCTCCTTCTAATAAAATATACTCAGTAGTCATAAGCCCACCAGCAGATTCTTCATCGTAGCCAACTAACTTTTTTAAAGTATTTGCTTCATCTTTTTTCATTTTATCTAGAAGTTGTTTTCTTAAACCAATCGGTAGATTTCCAAAAATATCCACAATATTATCTTTCGCCATATATGAAATTATATCAATTACCTGTTCAATATTTTTTGTCTTTAAAATCTCAATTTGCATTTCCTCTTCGGACTGTTCTATTATTTCTGCAAGATCTTCATTATCTAATAATTCAGTGAATTCTTTGATTTTTTCAATTTCTAATTTGGATAATGCTTCTGCCACATCCACGGCATAATTCTCTTTAAGTAATGAATCGGGTACTGGTTTGTTGGATTTTACGTGTTTAATAATTTTATTTTTTAAGTAGTTGTTTTCTTTATCCATCTGAATCACCATCCCTTAAAATAACTTGATGTTTTTTAGATTATATCATCAAAATAAACATTTATAAAATTTTATATAAATCTACTAATCTAAAAAAGAACTATCTACTTGTTTAAAAGCAGGATTATTTTTAATAGTTGTTTTATTAAATTACAGTAAGGAACTAAATTTGTATTAATCTCATTATTTATAACCAACTTGGATCTCCTCGCAAATCGTTAGTAGAAAAAAAGACATTGACAAAAACCTCCAATAATTTAAATAGATATCACTCTAATAAAATAAAGGAGGTCTTGCCAATGTCCAGTTATAGTATAACATCTTTATTCCCCT
>CAZGMM010000155.1:0-4421 GCA_964526845.1 uncultured Halanaerobiales bacterium
TTACCAGTAATTTGATATCTAGTAAATATTTCATTTAGTTTTTCTTCATCAAATACTACATTATTGAGAATATTAGACTTTACTTTATTCAATACTTTATAGGAGTTTGTTTCCAGATCCTCAATTTCCTGGGAGTCCTTTTTGTTTCTATACAGATAATTTTCATAGCTATAAAATAATATTACCATTATCATACTGATGATAATATAATTATATAGGTCTAATAACTTAGTAAAATACATAATAGCAGCAGCTGCAGAATTGATAACAAAATAAATTATGAATAGATAGTATTTTTCAAAGTTAGTAAGAATTTTAACAGCTAAATAAGATACAATAAATACCAAAGTTAATCTCAAGTTATCAATGGTAATTATTTGATGTGTAAAGGACCTTAAGAAATAGTCTCTCATAAAGATGAAAAACGGCCCTAACACTATTATTAATAATAGTAAATAAGGGACTGCAATTAAGCCCATTTTCTTGATTAATAGATAAAAGATTAGTAAAAATACTATTCCTGGTAATAAGTAAAAGTATAATAATTTAACCTTATTATAATTAAATAGAAACTTCCAATTACTTATCTTCCCTTTTCCTAAAAGCCCTTTTTCAAAAAGTTCATCATCTAAGGGAGTGGTTAGTTGATTTAATCTTTCTACAGCTTTGTCTAAATTCATATCTTTTTGTGAAGCCATTATTTTAGATAAAAAAGCACTTACCCGCGGAGCTGCAAAGGAAGTCCCGCTCGCCCTATAACTAAAAAATTGAGGTAAGCTAATCGTAGTAAAAAAGCTTCCCTCAGCACAAATATCTATATATTCACCATAATTGGAGTAGTCGGTTTTTTGATCTCCCTTAATACTGGCCACTGCAATAACTTCATCCTCATAAGCAGCTGGATAAAAAGCAATTGGACTATCATCATTACCAGCTGCCGCAACTACACCTACTCCCAATTCAGCTAATCTTTCGATAAGTATTTGATGGTATTCTTCGGATTCATAAAATCCCAAACTAATATTTACTATTACCTTTTCTTGAGTATTTTGTAATTTATAGTTATAAATTTGATCTAAGGCTTGATAATACTTGCTTATCCCATAATGCTCTTTTTCTTTCACATTTAATCTTTTAATATTAAACTGGGGTACTTGCTGCTCTATTATAGAAGTCACTACTTCCCCATGGCTTAACATACTTTGATCAAAGGTATCGATAACAAATATGGTCACAGACTCATGCTCCTGAAAGCTGTAGACCAAGGGATAGATATAACCTATTAACACCAATATTAAAATAATGAATAAAATCCAAGCATCGCGTCTATTCATTGTTATTTTCTTCTAAAAAGTACTTACCTTGGTATTCCTGGAATAAGACTCTAGCCACTGCATAGGCTGGAACAGCGTATAAAGCCCCAATAAATCCAAAGAGAGTAATGAAGATCAATACCATGAAAATCACTATCAGAGGATGAATTTGTAATCTTTTACCCTGTACTTTAGGTTGAATTACATTACCTTCAATCTGCTGAACTATTATCAAAACTAATATTATCTGAAAAACCATTACAAAACTATGTGATATCCCAATAAATACAGCCGGTAATATTCCTAAAATCGGCCCTAAAAACGGTATAAAGGAGGTAACCATCACTATAGCAGATAAGATGATGGCATTAGGTACCCCTATGATAATAAAACCTATATAGGTTAAAATACCAAGCATTAGGGCAACTAAAACCTGACCTCTAATGTAGCGAGAGAGAGTTTGATCTACTTTTTGTAACATCCTATTCATATGTGTTCTCTTCTCAGGTGGGAAATAAGCTAAAAATGAGGTCTTCATATGGTGGTCATCTTTTAAAAGGTAGTAAACTACAAATGGTATTAATACAATAACTGTACCGATATTAGTTAACGTAGTAAATATACCAAATATATTATTTCTCACTACCTCAACCATATTTTCAAGAAAAGTAGAAAGTCTTTCCTGTATATTAAACCTTTCTAAATATTCCATGATTTGAGTTCCTACTTTAAAAAAGATATTATCTTCTTCAGGTGTAGGTGTTTGTGAGTAATAATAATCCTGAAACTGACTTATTATATTACGGGTCTGTTGAGTTATAATATTGCCACCAAAGTATACGATAAAAACAATTACCGTAATAATCAATAAAAAGCTTATAAATATAGCAATCCCCTTAAACTTTAAATACTTGGTTAAAAACACGACCAAAGGCCTTAATAGATAATATAAAAATCCTCCTAAAAGCATTGGTATAATAAAAAGGGAAGTGACTATTTGGAATGCTCTGGTAAAGAATGTAACTTGTTTGAGTAAAATAAGTATAATTAAAATTAGGATAGTACCTAAACTAATTTTAAAAAACTTATTATTAAAGATATTACTAATTATCACCACTCCCTTTCAAGATGTTCTTTGATATACTCCTCATTATATCTATATTTAGAATTACAGTAATGACAGGTCACCTCTACATACCCGTCTTCTTCTAATGATTTTTTAATATCCTCTGCACTTAAGGTATTTACAATCTCTAAACCTCTTTCCTTATTACAGTTACATTTATATTCAACTTCTTTTATCTGGGTAATGTCATATTCAAAACCTTCTAAAACTATATCAAGTAATTCTTCAGGAGTTTTACCCTCTTCAATAATCCGACTGACAGAACCTATATTTTTCAAATTCTTTTCTAATTGTGAAATAGTTTCATCCGGGGTTTCCGGTAATAACTGAATGATAAAGCCACCTGCTGCTTTGACAGAAGAATCTGTATCCACTAAAACGCCCAAACCGACTGAGGAAGGTACCTGTTCCGATTGGGTATAGTAATAGGTTAGGTCTTCTCCTATTTCCCCGCTAACAAGTTTTATCTTGCTTTCATAGGGTTCTTTTAGGCCCATCATCTTTCTTACATACATTTCACCGTTGCCAATCGCCTTTTTAACATTTAATTTATTCTGTTCATTGATCATAACTTTGATTTTGGGGTTACCAACATATCCCCGTACTTCTCCGTCCATATTAGCTTCAGCAATGATCCTATCGATAGGTCCTTTTCCAATTATTCTTAGTCCGATCTTCTGACCAGATTTTTCTAAAGAAATCATCATTGCTACAGCCGAAAGGGCCCGACCTAAGGCAGCTGTTGCAACTGGAGTAGTCTTATGCAGCTTTTGAGCTTTACTTACTAAATTGGTAGAACGAACTGCTAATGCCCTGATCTGTTTGTTCTTTGTTAGTACTCTTATCATATAATCATCCATTTTTATACTCTCCTCCCCTATTAATAATAGTATCAAATAATTCAGCTATAACGAGGTCAATTATTTTATCTTTAATAGTTTTAGAAAGTATCTCACTTTTTTTAACAAATTTAGGCACATTGATTTCATCTACTTTTTTAGGTTCATATTTTTCAGATATCTTCTTTACAAATTCGTCAAAGTTATATATTTTTAATTTTTCAAGTCCGACTCTCTTAGCTATTACCTCCAGAACGGCCACCATAATATCAACATAATCATGTTCTTCCTCAAGATCTAAAAAACCAGCCAATCTAGGCATTATGACTTCAAATAGGGCGCGCCTGGGATTCATATTTTCAAAACCGAGAAAGTTTGCAATTCTTTTAATACTATCATCAGGAATATCCAATAATAAATTCAAAAAATAATTAATGTCTTTATCGATCTTGATATAATAATCATGACCCTTAATACTATCACTAAACTCTTTTTTTGCATCTAAATAACCTAATTTTAAATTACGACGGGCCACTTCGGTATCAAAATCCAAGATATTACCTAGGTCTACATCTGGTTCTATATATTTTATGTTTAACTTTTCTTCATTTTCAATATCTCTTGTGATACCTAGACCATGAGTTCTGATTACAATAATATTTTCATATCCCTTATCTACAAGCATATCAACCGGTAGATTATCATAAAAACCTCCATCTAAAAAATACTTACCATTTCTTTTTTCCTGTTTAAAGGTCGGTAAATTAGAACTAGCCAAAAGATAATCAATAAGTTTACCTTCCGGAATTTCTTCTATGTATATCTTAACAGGTTGCATATCTGATAATGAAATAGTAACAATACCAAAATCTTTATCAGATTTTCTTAATTTTTCTTCATTAACATTTTCCTTTACTATATCTTCTATTAATGAAATATCTAACCCCTTATTGTCAACAATGTTTTTTACCTGTTTCCATAGGTAAGATAAATCTTTTTTATCAAAATTTAGCTTCTTAATTTTATCAAGGGCTTCCTCACGTATATCAAATATCTTTTCAGGGCTTATATTATACCAAAGGTCATAGGCCTTATCCAAATCGGACTGGACTATTAATGCGCCATTTAAGGCACCTATAGAAG
>CAZGMM010000156.1:0-4397 GCA_964526845.1 uncultured Halanaerobiales bacterium
TTTACAGATGTAATTGTGAGCGGTGGTGATACGGAATCGGGATACGGAGGTTTATAGAAATCTACTTGACATTATTAGTCATTTATATTAAAATAAATGGAATTTAAATCTTGGTAGGATAAATGGGGTTTGTTTCTATCTTGATTTAAATGGCAAATACGATAATCGGATCAGTTAATTTAATCAGTTGTGTATATTTGGCTATTAATGTCGAACATTAAAATAAATTATGGTGCAATGTGTTAATAATATTTAGATTAAGGAGGCGAAGAAATGAAAAAATCAAATTGTTTGTTTTTGGTGTTAGCAATTTTAATAAGTCAGCCTATATTTGGTAAAGCACCTAAGGGGATTAATACTAATAATAAAATCACAAATATGCTTGCCAAAATAACTAGTAATGATGAAGTATTCAGAACACTAATTAATGCTAATAATTGGCTTTACTGGGTTAATAATGATGGAGTAATGGGACATGATACAGAATCTCAGCAATCTGGTGGAATTTATCCTAAAGGTAAAAGTCCAGTAGTTTATACCGATGGGCTGATTTTTGGAGGTTACGTAGATGAAAATAGTGATGGTGAACTCGACAAAGATCGTGACAGGCTTGCAGTAGGTGGGACTACATATGGCACTGGTCTACAATGCGGTTGGATAGAAAACGGGAATCCTGCTGATATCAATAAAGTCTGGAGGATAAGAGATGATTTTCAGTCTCTAAATCCTGAAGACGTTTCTTATGAAGCGGAGATATTAGGCTTATCTGAGAATGAAGTACTAGATCAATATGAGTATGATTGGAAAAACTGGCCTGCTGAACATGGTGCACCCTACTATGATAATAATAATAACGGAATCTATGATCCTGATCCAAATGGCAATAATATTTATGGAGAAGAAGGAGAAGACAGACCCGGTGTTGCCAATGCTGATCAAGTTATCTGGTTTGCAGCAAACGACCTGAATGAAGGTCTTGTCACTAGTCTCTATGGCTCCCAGCCAATTGGATTGGAGGTACAAGTTACTATCTGGGCATATGCTCAACCTGAAACAAAATTAGGTCAATTGATATTCAAAAATTATAAGATAATTAACAAATCAGACAAAGATATATTAAATACATATCTTTCCCAGTTTGTTGATCCTGATATTGGGGATTATAATAATGATTTCATTGGTTGTGATACGAGTCTTAGTATGGGATACGCATATAATGGAGATCCAACGGATTCCTATTTTACTGAGATATCTCCTCCAGCAGTAGGCTATTATTTTTTACAAGGACCCATTGTAGAAAGTCCTGGTGATAGTGCATTTTTTAATTTTACTTTTAGAGAAGGCTATAGAAATTTACCTATGACTTCATTTGGCTGGTTTGCTGCTGGTTCAAATATTGCTGATCCAACTCTTGGTGGTGATT
Organism: uncultured Halanaerobiales bacterium; assembly: GCA_964526845.1. Taxonomy (GTDB): domain Bacteria; phylum Bacillota; class Halanaerobiia; order Halanaerobiales; family M55B127; genus M55B127. The sequence continues at coordinate 1,424 of CAZGMM010000156.1, forward strand.
ATGAGGGAACTAAACAATGGTATAATCTCCTAAAAGGATTTAAACCTTACGAAGACCTTGAAAATCCTGTACCTTGGACTATAGGTAATCAAACTGGATCGGAAACTACAAAATTTCCTTTATGTGGTGATCCTATCAACAACCCTTCCAGTAATAGAATTGATGGCAATGCTGAATACTTACCACCAGGTGACAGAAGAATGTGCCTGAGTAGTGGGCCTTTCTATTTTGCAAAAGGTGATACCCAGGAAGTAACGGTAGCCATTGGGGGAAGTGCAACTAATTCAAACGTTGCTAAACAATATATATTAAACATAGACGGTCTTAGAGAAATAGCTAATTATGGAATGGATATAATACTAAAAAAATCGCCACCCCCCAGTGCTAAATTGGAGACTTTAAATAAAAGTTATCCAAATAGTGAATCAGTAGAAATAGAAGTTGCCATTAAATTAGAGAACGCCTCTGACGTTAATGGATGTAAGTTCAAATTACAATCCTTCAATGGTGAGAATGAAGAATATATAATTAAGCTGTTTGATGATGGAAGCCATAATGATCAAAACGCCAATGATAATATATGGGGAAATAGTTTTCTAATTCAAAACAAAAAGTACCCATTTATTGCTAAAGCCTTAATCCTAACAAATAATGATGAATTTACTAATACTTTTTTATCCAACATTTCTTTGAGAAAACCTCCTCAAATTAGTAATTATAAGATTATTTGGGAAAATAAAGCACAGGATAAATTTATTAATAACGGAGAAAGAGTTTACCTTACTTTTAATATTACAAATGCCGATTCCATAAATAATATTTCTAAAATTAGAACAGCAGACAACGAATTTAAAGTTGATATACAGCCAGGAGCAACTTATCAAGATAGTTCCATATATATTATTTTTCAAGCACCCCAGACAGGCACATCTATAGATACGTCCTATACATTAAGTTTTGATGGATGGCAAAAGAATTTTGATCTAAAAATGCCTCTAGTAGAATGGACTCCTTCAGAGGCACATGGTGATACTCTTGAAGTTGAAAACATATCTAGGCCAGGTATTGCTAACGTATTACCAATTGTAATTCAAGAATCTCTGCTTAACAATCATAAATATAAAATCACTTTTAATTATAACCAAGATTCTATTCTTGTATGGAATTTAAAGGATTTGACTCAAGATAGTATTATTTTAAATAATCAAAAAGTGCGAGAATCTCTTGAATATGACTTCCCTATTAAAGGTGGAATTGAATGGAAAGTATATAATCCAGCGCCCGGTTTGGAAAAAATTGTAGAGCAAAATCCGGAAGGTGACCTTGTTGACGATGGTGTATCAATTTTAGAATATAGTCTGGGTTCTACTGGATACATAGTGACCGGTTTATCTGGTTATACTTTTGACAGATTCGGATTATTAGGGTATCACGATTATATAATTGATTTTTCCAAAAAGTCAGTCGCTTGGCAATATTTTGACGATATTGAAGGAGGTGAACCCTGTCTAAAAGAGAAGGTTCCTTTTGCCTTATATAAAAAACATTATCCATCCGGAGAACTCGAAAGAATGTTTGTTGCAATCTTTGACCATAACACATCTATGGATTCAAGCGAAAGTGTGGGTGCAGGAGTATGGGATACAACTGGTACTAAGTATTTTGGTGTCCCCACTTATGAACCCATTTTTGGATATCTCTCTAAAGATGGACCTTATAATCCAGATAAAGAAAGTGAGTACATGGATGTGAACGAATTAAGTGAGCCCCCTTCTAACACTGGATGGGGTGATGATGGTAATACATATGATTATCCAGTAATAAATTATTTGTATTTTGAAGATTATCTTGGAAATGGCTTACCGATTGGAAATAAGATTGTTTTCTATACAAATAAATTAATGAATACTGAAGATACACTTATTGTTGAGGCAAATAGTATTGTCGCAGTTTCTGAAAATGATAATAAAGTTAAAGAATTTAACCTCAGTCATAATTATCCCAACCCATTTAATCCTGTTACCAGTATTAGATATAGCTTGCCTAAAACTAGTAAAGTCACATTAACTGTATTTGACTTATTAGGAAGGAAAGTGGAAACATTAGTTAATCGAGAAAAAAAGGCAGGTAGATATACTATAAAATGGAACGCTTCAAAATTATCATCAGGTATCTATTTTTACAGAATCAAAGCCGGTAAATTCACTGATGTAAAGAAATGTATTCTGATGAAATAGTCTAACAAGAAACGTATAAAACTTAAAACAGAGGCGGGGTTAAAGACTCTGCCTTTTCTTTATCCACCGGCCCACCAAGCCCCTGCCCCACCAAAATCCTCGACCAGCACAGCCAAAAATGGGGTACAAAATCGGGTACAAATTAGTTTATGCCATATTGTCAATTAGTTAAAGCGTATATAATCAATTGTTTAAATTTATAAACTGTTTTTAGGAAGGGTTTAGTATTAATCGCTGGAGTTTTTCAATAACTACCCAGTTGGAAGGGGTGTTTTTGGACTCAGCGGGAAATCCTAGGTAAGTTTAATCAAATTTATCAATTTGTAGAATTATTGATAAAGTTACAGATTTATGAAAACAATCTCATATATCATTTTTTATCGCCCACCAAAACAGGTGAATCAGTACGATTGACTGGTAAATAAAGTTTGTTTAATTTTACTTTATAGAAATAAATCGGCTTTATCCGCATTCACTGAAATACATTTCATTTGCAGTATTCCCAAATTCTGGCAATTGTACAGCTCTCGTTTTTGTCTTTTTACTGAATAACTTTCTACTCTATTTCCGTTAAAGTATGCTAACTAATTTCTGGCCAAAAGTTTGACATTTTTTCTGGGCTTCCTGATCAGGATTCCACATTACTTTCAATCCATCATTAACAAGTTCAAACCCAGCCTCTTCCAGTAGGTCTTTAATAATATCTACTGATTCACCGCTCCAACCATAGGTACCGA
>CAZGMM010000157.1:0-4308 GCA_964526845.1 uncultured Halanaerobiales bacterium
AGCTTTATGATACTTCAATTATATCATAGATAATGGTTGATTTAGAGGGTAAAACAGGAATTATTGGGGCATTCAAAGAATTTTTGGACTTTTCGCAGTGTAATCATATATAAATAAAAAAAGAGAGGATAGACCTCCCTTTTGTGTTTATCAATATATGAATTTGAAATTTTATCTCTTTGAGAATTGTGGAGATTTACGGGCTTTCTTGTGACCATATTTTCTTCTTTCTTTCATTCTTGAATCTCTGGTTAGGTAACCGGCATCTTTAAGCGGCTTTCTGTAATCACCATCTACTTTAAGTAGAGCGCGGGCAATACCTAAACGGACTGCACCTGCTTGACCAGAAAGTCCACCTCCGTTTACATTAACTAAAACATCTAAATTATCAGTTGTATTTGTAAGCTCCAGAGGAGACATTAAATCTTGAATTAAGGATTTACGATTGAAATAATCTTGTACATCTCTATCGTTTACTACGATATTACCATCACCAGGTACTAACCTGACTCTTGCTACGGCAGTTTTTCTTCTACCGGTTCCCCAGTATTGAACTTCTGCGGCCATTTAAATTCCTCCTTTCCTAAGTAAATTTAAACTTCCAGTTCTTCCGGTTGTTGAGCCTGATGCGGATGATCCGGCCCAGCATATATTTTTAATTTCTTCATCATTTTCTTGCCTAATTTATTATTTGGTACCATACCATCTACAGCATGTCTTACTATTTCTTTAGGATTGTGCTTCTTAAGATCACCATAAGTCATGGTTTTCAAACCACCGGGATATCTACTGTGCTTATAGTGAACCTTTTGATCCCACTTATTACCGGTAAGCTTTACTTTACCAGCATTAACAACGATTACAAAATCTCCTGTGTCAACATGAGGAGTATATTCTGGTTTGTGCTTTCCTCTTAATACTGAGGCAATTCTGGAGGCTAATCTACCTAAAGTTTTATCTTCAGCATCAACGACATACCAATTTTTATCAACTTCATCAGGTTTTGCCATATATGTTGTCATCTTTTTCCCCCCCTTATTATCTATATTAATATTTATTAAATTTCACAAAATTATCCACATTAATTCTATTATAATTTAAAACCCTTGTCAAGCAACTAGTAATAAACATCCATCAAAGTCAAACCTTTAGCTGGAGCTGTAAAACCGGCTCTTCTCCGATTTTTAGACTCCATAATATCTTCCAAGTCATCTAATTTAATTTTATCCTGTCCAATTTCAATAAAGGTTCCCATTATAATGCGGACCATGTTATATAAGAATCCGCTGCCTTTTATATCAAAATGATATTCATCTTCAACTTGATAAATATCAATTTTTTCAATAGTCCTTACCGTGTCTTCCATATCACTCCCACTATTTTGAAAGGAAGCAAAATCGTGGGTACCAACCAGTAACGGGGCTGCTTTTTTAATCTTTTTAAAATCAATTTTACTCCTAATATTATATACATAATTGCGCGTAAAAACCGAAGGAAACCGAGAGTTACTTAACCTGTATCGGTATAATTTACCTTTAGCATCATGCCGGGCATGAAAATCTTCATCTACCTCTTCTGAATCTGTACAAATGATATCTTTTGGTAATAGACTATTTAAAGCAAATGGTATCCTTCTAACAGGTACATCGACATCTAATTTGAAGTTGACAACCTGTCTTTTGGCATGCACGCCGGCATCGGTTCGGCCGGCTGAAGTAGCCAGTACAAAACTTTTATTGATTATACTTAACTTCTCTTCTACAATCTGCTGGATTGTAGTATCGGTATTTTTTTGACGCTGCCAACCATTATAATTAGTGCCGTCATATTCGAGAATTACTTTATAAAAACGCATATCTAAACTCCTAATAAAAACTTACAACTACTGCTAATGCTATCGAAATAATCAGTGCTATTATATCTCTCCGCTTGATCTGCATGATATGCAGTCTGGTCCTTTTTTTACCGCCCTGATAACATCTTGATTCCATAGCTAAAGCTAGTTCGTCGGCCCTTCTAAAAGCACTAATGAAAAGCGGTACCAAAAGAGGAATTAAATTTTTAGCCCTCTGTATTAAATTACCACTTTCAAAGTCTGCACCTCTAGCTTTTTGGGCTTTCATAATTTTTTCGGCCTCTTCCATTAAAGTAGGTATAAACCTTAAGGCAATGGTCATCATCATCGAGATCTCACTAGCCGGCACTCCTATCCTTTTTAACGGTTTTAAGATATATTCGATACCGTCAGTGAGCTGTAAGGGTGATGTTGTTAAAGTTAAAAGCGAAGTAAACATTATTAATAAAAGAATGCGGCTGGCCATAAATGTACCAGTATATAGACCTTCACTTTCAATCCTTAAAAACTTCCACTGAAAGAGAACTTCTCCCCCACGGGTCATGAATATGTGTAAGATGACCGTAAGTAAGACCAAAAATAAGATCGGTTTTAAGCCTTTCAGCACCTTTGTTAACGGAAGATTTGAAATATATATAACAAACAAGTTGAAACCTAAAAATATCGCAAATCCCCAGAAGTTTGCTATTAAAAATAAGCTGGTAATTAAAATAATTGTATTTATTATTTTTATCCTCGGATCCAGGATATGTACAATTGAATTACCATGTACATACTGCCCTATTGTGATATCAGTTAACATTTTCTTGACTCCCAATTACCTTAATAATTTCATCTACAGCCTCTTCCACTGTAAAGATGTCGGTCCTAATATCACAACCTCTTTCTCTTAAACGAAAGAGTATCTCGGTAATTTCCGGTAATTCAAGAGAAAGGTTTTCCAACTTCTCCTTATGGCTAAATACCTCTCTGGGGGGGCCGTTTAGCACTATCTTACCGTGATCCATAACAATTACCCTACTTGATAACTGTGTGATTTCTTCCATTCTATGTGATATTAATATTATTGTAATATTATATGATTTATGCAGCCTTTTAAGTAAAGCCTTTAGCTTTTCTCTCCCTTGGGGGTCTAAACCAGCAGAGGGTTCATCAAGTATTAATACTCGCGGCCGCATGGCCAGAACCCCGGCAATTGCAACCCTACGTTGTTGACCACCAGAGAGATTAAAAGGTGAACGGTCTTTGAACTCTTCAAAATCTAAACCAACCAAATCTAAAGCGACCTTAACCCTTTTATCAACTTCTTCTTTTCCCAGTTTGAGGTTTCTGGGACCAAAGGCAACATCATCATAGATAGTTTCTTCAAATAGTTGATGTTCTGGATATTGAAATACCAAACCCACTGTCTGTCGAACATGCTTTAAATCAGCCTTCTTCTCAGTGGTATTGATCCCATCAACATAAATTGTACCGGATGTAGGCTTGATTAAACTATTAAACATCTGAACTAAGGTGGTTTTACCTGAGCCAGTATGACCTACGATCCCAATAAATTCATGTTCATCTATCTTTAGATCGATATCATCTAAAGCTTTGATAGACTGTTCCTGGTCATAAATATGGGTGACATTTTGTAGTTCTATTAGCATAAAGCATCCACCAACCCATCAATTGTTAAGATATCGGGTATATTAACACCCTTATTCTTTAAACCATTAGCAACTTCCATGACGACAGGAACATCTAAATTTATGCTTCTTAAGTAATCTATTTTTTTAAATACTTCAGCAGGTGGACCCTGTGATTGAATCTGACCTTGATTCATCACATAAACCTTATCAGAAATACTGGCTTCTTCCATAAAATGTGTAATTAGGACAATTGTTATATTCTTTTCTTTGTTTAAGAATTTAATGGTATCAATTACTTCTTTTCTGCCCTGCGGATCTAACATTGCTGTCGGTTCATCTAAGACTATACAGCTTGGCTCCATAGCAATAATTCCGGCAATCGCTAACCTCTGTTTTTGGCCGCCGGAAAGCTTATGGGTCTCATGGGTTTCATAACCCGTGAGATCAACCAAATCCAAAGCATGGTCTACTCTTTTTCTTATTTCACTGGAGGGTATTGCTATATTTTCCAGACCAAATGCTACATCATCTTCTACCATGGTAGCAACTATTTGGTTATCTGGATTTTGAAAGACCATACCGACATTTTTCCTTATATCCCAAATCTTTTCTTTATTACGAGTATTTTGTCCTTCTACTATTATATTTCCTTTATCCGGTCTCAAAAGAACGTTAAGGAGTTTGGCAAGAGTTGACTTACCAGATCCATTTGCTCCAATGATGGAAACAAAGTCTCCTTGTTCAACCTCAAAATTTATATCTTTTAAAGCTGGTTCTGTCTGACCGTGATATTTAAATTCTACATTTTGTACTTCCAGT
>CAZGMM010000158.1:0-4260 GCA_964526845.1 uncultured Halanaerobiales bacterium
TGCAGAGGAATATGTATTCTTTTGATAGTAGTAAAGACAAATATGATTATTTAAAGTTTATCATCAATGAGATGCAGAATAGGACCAATAAAATTATGGATTTACCTGACAATGAAGATATTAATTTAGAAATTGTGACCGATAAAAGATATGGGGCTTCTACCAGGTATTTGGGTAACCTGGTTTCTCTGGTCGAAATAAATGATGATATTCCCTTTAACTTTTATCAGTTATTACCTTTGATTACTCACGAACTTTATCCGGGACACCATACCGAGTTTTGTTTAAAAGAAAATCACCTGATTGAAGAAAAAGGTTACTTTGAAAATAACGTATTTTTACTTACTTCTCCCCAGCTGGTAATAAGTGAAGGTTTAGGTGAAGTTGGTTTTGATATGATATTCACCCCCCAAAAAGCAGCTGCTTGGATGAATGAAAATATCTATAAAAAATTTAAAATAAAGACGGATGATATTGATTTAACTTCTTTAATAAAGGCGTCCCGATATAATTCGCTTGACCAGGTTTCTAGTAATGCTGCCATAATGCTGGATGATGGAAGAGATGAAAAAGAGGTTAAAAAGTATATTCAAAAATATACACTGCAGCCCGAGTACATGCTGGATCATGTAATTAAAAATCTAAAAAACTCTTCACTAAAAAGAGTATATGTTTTTACTTACTACCACGGTAAAAAGATCATCCAGAATTATCTTGAGCAAAGTGAGGATAAACTGCTGGCCTTAAATTATCTAATGAAAAACCAAATCTATCCCTCTCATATCGAGTAATATATATTAAAAGTTAATAAATTCAAGGAAAAGATGGAGGTCACTCCATCTTTTTTTGATTTTTTAATAAAAAAAGTTCAAATTACCTCTTGCCATTGAGTTCCCTCTATTTACTATACTTAAAATAGTAAAGATGGGAGGGAACAAAAATGATTAAATATAATAAAGTTAAGATTAAAGATAAATTACTTAAAGAAGAAAATATGAATTTGTTTTTATTCTTATCAGGAAAATCGATCTCATTGTTTGGGTCTGCCATATATACTTTTGTTGTTGGGCTTTATTTACTAAAAGTGACCGGTTCTGGACTAACTTTTGCCACAAATATTGTTTTATATACCCTACCAATTGTATTTATCAACCCTTTTGCCGGGGTCTTAGCGGATAAGATGAATAAGAAAGTATTGGTAGTAGGATCAGACTTCATAAACGGATTATTCTTATTAGGGATCTATTTTTTGGCATCCAAAATAGGATTAAGTATTGCTTTAGTATATATCAGCACTTTTTTGATGACAGTATTATCTGCCTTTTTTAATATCGGAATTGAAGCTGCTAAACCCAGTTTGGTATCAAAAGAGAGTCTGGTCAAAATAAATTCTTATGCTCGGGTTATTGAATCCATATCTTATTTAATTGGTCCTGTTGTTGGTGGTTTGATATTTACAGTTATAGATACTAAATTATTCATACTTATTAATGCGGTATCTTTTATATTGGCAGCCGTAATGGAATACTTTATAAATTATAAGTTCAATAAAAGAGAAGGACAAGAGCTTGTGCGAAAGAATGAAGTTATAGAAACGGTTTGGACAAGGTTAAAAGTAGGTTATAATTATCTATTTACAAGACCGCATTTAACATCTCTTATATATATATTTATTGCCCTAAATTTTTTCTTTAACTTCACCGTTATAGTTCCTTTACCTTATTTATTGAATACGATCTGGGAAGTGGATTCTACAGTATATGGAATTGTCCAGAGTGGTTTACCGGTTGGGATGATAACCGGGGCTTTATTGGTAAATAAAATACTGCAAAAAACTAGTTATAATAACTTACTAAAAAATATTGGTTTTTATTCAGGGATTGGGGTTATTGCCTTCGGCTTGCCGTTAGTAATCTTTAAGGGAGTGCCAAATGATATATTTGTAGTTGTTTATTATACCCTATTAATGTTTTTAGGGGGAGTAGTTGTGGCCTGGGTGGATGTGCCTGCCAGTGTTTTATTACAGAAGGTAGTGCCCGAGAATATTTTAGGAAGGGTAATTAGTGTAAAATTAAGTATCATCAAGATAATCGTACCGATCACTTTAATAGTATCAGGTTATCTTTTAGAATTAATATCTCCTTTTTATATTATACTAATAGGTTCTTTCTTGTTTTTAATATTTAACCTTTGGTTCTTTATATTACGTGGGGAAAGCAAATTTCCAAATTTAAATGAGATTCAGTTAGTAGAGAGTTCCTAATGATTGTGAGATGAAGTATAATTGGCTATATTTGACAATGACTCCTATTTTCCTTAAACTAGTGTTGAGGTTCAAATTGTAAAGGAGGGAAAATATGAGGCAGAAGAATACTGATGATATATACAGCAGTGAAGATTACAATTATACAAATTTATTAAAGAAGTTCTATAAGCATTATATTAGTGATAGAAAGTATAAATACTTTTCTGTACAATTCCTGCATTTCGTGGGAGCCCTATTAGCTTTAGTACCTCCATTAATTATTAGAGAAATAATTGATGAAGCTATACCGAGCGGTAATTTACAAAATATATTGATGTTAGTTGCTCTCGGATTTGGGGTCTATTTGAGTACAAATATTATAAGATATTTGAGAGTTTACTACGGCCACAAATATGCGCAATATATAACCCGTGATATGCGTAATGATTTATATAATCATTATCAAAATTTATCTATGAATTTTCATGATAACAAAAAGACCGGGGAACTCATGTCCAGGATAATCGATGATCTCAATCGACTCCAGGAGTTCGCCCATCACGGTCCCGAAGCAGTAATCAACTCATTTGTCATTATTATCGGTACTGTGGTTATCTTATTTACCCTAAGTGTAAGATTAGCAATTGTTAGTTTGATTTTCACACCATTATTAATGATTTTTGTCTATTATTTCATGAAAAAGATGCATAAAGCTTTCCGCCGGACCCGGGAGAGCAAAGCAAACATGAACGATAAATTAGAAGACAACTTAGCCGGGATCAAGGTTATAAAAGCTTTCAATAATGAAGAGTATGAGATGGATAATTTTTCAGAAAAAAATACTGCTCATGCTAAAGCAAGGATGAAAGCGATCAAGTATATTAGTATCTTAATGCCTGGTTCTCGCATGTTAAATGTAATAGGTTTACTGGCAGTTTTAGGTTATGGAGGTTATCTAACCTCTTTAGGAGCAATAACGATCGGTACGATCGTTGCTTTTTATAACTACTTAGAACGATTCAGAGAACCGCTCTTAAGACTGGTTCAAAGGGCGCAGGGTTTAAGTAGATTCTTTGCCAGTATCGAAAGATTCTTTAACCATATTGATATCAAACCCGAGATAAAAAGTAAGCCGGGTGAGTTACCCGCGGAGAATATAAAAGGTATCGTTGAATTTAATGATGTACACTTCTCTTATGACGACGAACAGGTTTTACAGGGTATAGACCTGACAGCAGATAAAGATCAAACCATTGCCCTGGTTGGACCGAGTGGGGCAGGTAAAACAACTATAGTAAGGCTGCTGCTTAGACTATATGATATTGATGAGGGATCCATTAAAATAGATGGTAAAGAAATAACAGAGTATAATATTGATCAGTTAAGAAATTCAATGGCCATGGTTATGCAGGAAGACTTCCTATTTTCAACTTCAGTAGCAGAAAACATTGCCTACGGAAAACCCGATGCAACCCGTGAAGAAATAATCAGCTGTGCCAAAAAGGCCAATGCTCATCAATTTATAACAGAACAGCTTTCAGATGGGTATGATACACAAGTTGGTCAGAGAGGAGTTAAATTATCGGGTGGTCAAAGACAGAGGATATCGATAGCTCGGGCATTTTTAAAAGATCCCCGTATTTTAATCCTTGATGAGGCAACATCTTCTGTAGATTTAGAAACGGAAGAATTGATTCAGGAAGCAGTAAATGAAGTAACACAAAACAGGACGACTTTTATTATAGCCCACAGACTTTCCACTATAATCAATGCAGATAAGATATTATTTATTGAAAACGGCCGATTAATAGAAAAAGGAAGGCACGAAGAATTAATAGACCGAGATTCACATTATAAAGAATTTTATTCTAAACAGTTTCAAACAGCTTAATTAATTTATATAGGGTATCTATACGTTGAGTATAGGTACCTTTTTTAATTTATTTTCTCTAATAATTCCGATTGTGTAAAGTTTCGGTAGGAAGCAGGAATTTTAGCATAAAAAAAGAATAGAG
>CAZGMM010000159.1:0-4150 GCA_964526845.1 uncultured Halanaerobiales bacterium
CTTGGTGTTGTGAGAGGACGGTAATTAAAATAATTAATTACCTCCTACTCGATTTGCCATTAATCCCAAAATTTGCATAAATATAATGAAATTTATTTTTTTAAAAAGAGATATAAATGATTAGAGGGGGATAAAGAATATCTACTTCAAATATTAACCAACTTATTATTTTTGAACACCTGAGCAAAAAGTCTTGGACTTTATTTTATTAACAATATTGTTTAAATATTTAGACATTTTATTATCGCTTGACAGACTTGTTTTTATCTGTTAGTATACGATTTAATACATAATTATAAATAACTGTGATTGGGAACAGTAGTCATATTAAATCTTTCAGAGAGAGCCGGGTTGGTGGAAAACGGTAAAGATTTTATGATGAAGCTCGCCCATGAGTTTCAGGATTGAAATAATAGTAGGTTCTGACGGAATGTCTACCGTTATATTGACGAGTTATCTATCTGAGGTAACTTATTGGTCCGCAAGGATGGTATCCCGTTTCCTTATCCAGGAAAGGGATTTTTTTATTTTAAAGAGGGAGGTGAAAATACAAGAGAAAAATTATTATTGAAATAATAAAAAAAGACGAAATTGAGGATTTAGTAGTAATTAATAAGTAGGGAGTATTAAGTAGTGTTAAAAAAATAAATATTACGAGTATTGAAAAGGAGAGTAGTTAAAAATGGAAAAAAAGAAGTATTTTGTAATAATAGTGTTTACTATGTCTTTAATATTTTTGTTAAGTTTTGGAGTAGGTGCAGAGACTATTACTATTGCCACGGCCTCAGATGCTTTAACACTTGATCCGATAATGTTGAGTGAAACGCCCACAATTGCGGTACAGGCTAACATATTCGAAGCATTGGTTAGTATGGATACAGATATGAATGTTCAACCTGGTCTAGCATCTTCCTGGGAAGTTGAAGATGATACTACCTGGGTATTTAAATTACGTAAAGGTGTTACCTTCCATAATGGAGATAAGTTTAATGCTGAAGATGTTAAGTTTTCAATTGAGAGGGCGCAAAATCATCCCAAATCTCAATTTAAATCAGATGTTGCTCAGATAGAAAGTGTTGAAATTCGCGATGATTATACAGTTGTTATAAATACCAAGTATCCTTATCCAATCTTACCACGTAAATTAAAACGAGCCTTTATTCTTTCAAAGGATTATGTAGAAGCTAACAGTGATCAACACTTACAGAATAATGCAGTGGGCACAGGACCCTATCAAGTTACTTCCTGGGAAAAGGATGAAGAGATGGTTTTAACTTATTTCGAAGATTATTGGGGTGAAAAACCGACCTTTGATAAGGCAGTTTTAAAACCAATTTCTAATCCAGCTACCAGAGTTTCATCATTTTTAAGTGGTGAAGCCGATATTTTAGTAGATCTTCCCGTTCAGGATGTGGAAAGGGTTAAGAATGCAGAGGGTGTAGATGTAATTGCTAGACCAGGTTTGAGATTAATCTTTTTGGGTTTCGATACCCAGGAAGGCCCCTTCTCAAAGTTGAAAGTAAGAAAGGCAGTTTATCATGCTATCAATGAAGATGCGATAGTACAACATGTGATGAATGGACATGCTTATAAAGCAGCCCAGTTCTATCCAGAATCAGTATTTGGATACAATCCTGATATTGAGAGAGTACCCTATGACCCCGAAAAAGCAAAGCAACTTTTAGCAGAAGCCGGATATCCCGATGGATTTTCAATTCAGTTTGATTCTTCTAATGACAGGTATATGAATGATGGACAGATTGCCCAGGCGGTCGCCATCCAACTGGCTAGAGTTGGTATAAATGTAGAGTTAAATGTACAGACAAAATCAGCCCATTTTGATAAAGTACTTTCTAGAAATACCGATTTTTATCTACTGGGTTGGTCCAATACCAGTGGTGATGGAATTCAATTTTTAGATGGTTTGCTGCATACACCGGAAGAAAGTTATGGTCGTTTCAATTTAGGAAATTATAGTAATCAAGAAGTGGATAAGTTAATCGAACAGGCTTCTAGAACTCTCGATGACCAAAAAAGGTCTGAAATTATGCAAAAAGCTGTTAAGATTGGTATGGAAGAAGTCGCTTACCTACCTTTACATTATCAACAGCAGCTTTACGGAATGAAGGAAAATATAGCGTGGAGACCTAGACCTGATAAATATCTTAAAGTTTATACTATGGGATCTAAATAGTAGAATAAATCGGGGGAGAAGCCATTCTCCCCCAGTTTATTAAAAGTATAGAGGAGGCAGTATCCCATGTTAGAATATGCTGGTAAACGTTTATGGCAGAGTTTAATTGTCTTATTTGCTGTTTCAATAATTGTTTTTATTATGATTAATGCCAATGGAGATCCGGTCCAAACTTTACTACCCCCGGATGCAGAACAGTGGGCTGTGGAAGAATTGAGGGAATCCCTTGGACTTAATCAGCCGTTATATGTTCAATACTTTAATTTCATAAAAAATGCTGTTAGGGGAGATTTGGGGATTTCATATTATCAGCAGGTGCCTGCTTTAAAATTGGTTTTAGAAAGACTACCCAAGACGATGGAGCTTGCCTTTGCTGCTATTATTATTTCAATTATAATTGCCATACCAGCCGGTATGTATGCCGCGATTAAGCCTGATAGTATATTAGCAAGATTAATTATGTTTTCTTCTTTAGCGGGTATTTCCCTACCAACTTTTTTATCAGGTATCTTACTTATATTAATATTTGCCGTGAACTTTTCCTGGCTGCCTTCTTCCGGACGGGGAGAAGTTAGTCAAATTTTATTCATTAATTCTAGTCTTTTTAGTTTAGATGGTTTAAAACATATCATTATGCCGGCCGCTACCCTTGGTCTATATATGGTAGCTATGCTGATTAGATTAGTGAGAGCGGGCATGCAGGAAGTATTGAAACAGGATTATATTCTCTTCACAAGGGCTAAAGGGATGCCGGCCAAAATAGTATATGTAAGGCATGCTTTAAAAAATACGATGATACCTGTAATAACTGTGATTGGACTACAACTTGGCAGATTAATAGCATTTTCCATGATAACAGAAAAGATATTTGCCTGGCCCGGGATGGGTAAATTAATTCTAGATTCGATTAATAGATTGGACCGTCCAGTTATTATATCATATATCCTGGTAGTTGCTGCCTTGTTTGCAGCTATAAATTTAATTGTTGATTTATTGTATTATTTTTTCGACCCCCGCATTGAATTGGGTTAAGGAGGTAATATATACATGGAAGATCTTATCTATTACTTTAAAAGAGACAAGCTTGTTATTATTGCAACTATTATTCTCATATTAATAATCGCTGCCAGTATTTTTGCCCATATTATTGCCCCTCATAATCCATATGACCTTGCTTCGGTATCTTTAATGGATTCAATGAAGCCACCGGTCTGGATGGAAGGGGGAGTTGATAAATTTATATTAGGTTCTGATTTACAGGGGAGAGGTATCTTAAGCACTATTTTATATGGTACAAGGATATCTTTGTTAGTCGGATTTGCCGCTGTAGCGCTGGGAGGAACAATTGGTATTACCTTGGGAATGATTGCCGGCTATTTTGGCGGGAAAGTAGATAGTGTAATAATGCGAATGGCAGATATACAATTATCCTTCCCGACCATGTTGATTGCCATTACAGTGATGGCCTTCTTAGGGCGCGGTATTCTTAAACTGATAGTGGTAATTGGACTTGCTACCTGGGTTACCTATGCAAGAACTGCCCGGGGCTCAACTCTTTCTATAAAAAGTAGTGAATTTGTGGAAGCGGCTAAATTAATTGGGGTTAAAAATACTAAAATTTTATTAAGACATATTTTACCTAACATATTAACCCCTATCATCGTTATTGCTACTGTTCAAATAGCCCAGGTTATTATGCTTGAGGCTACACTCAGTTTTTTAGGTATCGGAGTACCTTTAACCGAACCTTCATTGGGTCTTATGATCGCAGATGGTTATAAAAGGCTATTAAGTGGTAAATGGTGGCTGGTAGTATTTCCGGGCGGATTCTTAGTGATGATTGTATTAAGTATCAATATTATTGGTGATTGGTTAAGAGATGTTTTAAATCCTAAGTTAAAGTGAACCTCTCCCACCAAATCAAAAACAAGATTTGGAAGGAACTTCTATTACTTC
>CAZGMM010000160.1:0-4131 GCA_964526845.1 uncultured Halanaerobiales bacterium
TTAGGTGGCTGATATTTTAAACGAAGTCCTTCATCAACAAGGCCTTCAAAATATCGTACTTTTATTTTATGATATCCCTTCTTTAAAGCAACCTGACCTGGTACTTCATTAATACCATGAAGTCCATCATTATTGATAATCATTTTATCATCTATAAACAGTTGAGAACCATCATCAGATCCCAGATAAAAAGTATAGATCCCATTTTGATCTACTTTTATATAGCCACTAAATATTAAACCAAAGGAATCATTATGTTTTGCTGGTTCAAGATCAACATTTTTTGCTATACCTTGATCTTTAACCTCCAAAGTATCAAAATCTGGAAGACGTTCCCAGGTACCCCGAAAATAGTCATATTTTAGACCGGGTTTAAGGTTCTTTAAATTATCAATAGGTTTCATCAATTCTGTTTTTTCAAACTCACCAACTACAACAGAACTCTTATTATTTTGCTCTATAGATATAGCTTTAAGGGTACTACTTTCTCTAATATTTATGGGCTTAGTGTATTTTTTTGATTTTCTATCTGGAGTATCACCATTAAGTGTATAATAAATTGGTTCACCTTTCCTATTTTTTAATGTTATCCTAATATTATCAATAAAGATACTTTTCTGAGGCACAATATCCGGTGGAGAAACCATTTCATCATTATTATAAGACGCAATGACATTTTTATTCATCTTAACCACTTTTCTATCGTAAGTTAGCAATCCATTTGTTTCAGTCTCAACATCGGTAATTTGAGTATAAATAGCTCCACTAAGTCCTGGATATTTTTCAAGTTTCCACATATCATTTAATAAAATTTCATATCTATCTTGCAATTCATCCACCGAAGTAAGATTTTGATAACCCCAATTGTCTTTTACCCAAAGATGGTTTTTAATTGGTAAACCAAGCCCCCCGAATTCACCCAGTATGGCAGCTCTATCTGGCTCTGGATCGGGCGAGTCTGGTCCAGGATAACTATGCATATCAATAATATCTCCAACATTTCTATCATGCCAACCACTTACACTATTGATTATTCTACTTGAGTCCCAATTTGATAGAGAATCTGTCAATCTTTTTGTATCATATTGGCCCCAACCTTCATTAAACAGAACCCACATGATAATAGAAGGATGGTTATATAGCTCAGTTATCATTTGTTTCAATTCATGTTCAAATTGTTTTTTACTTGATCTTGTAGCTAATTCATTAAAACTCTTAGAATTTACACTTGGCATATCCTGCCAGACTAACATCCCAATTTTATCACACCAATAGTACCAGCGTTGGGGTTCTATTTTAACATGCTTACGAATTACATTAAATCCCAGTTCTTTGGCAATTTCTATATCATATTTGAGAGCATCATCAGTAGGGGCAGTATAAAGTCCATCAGGCCAATAGCCTTGATCTAAAACACCCATTTGATATTCATATTTATCATTTAAATATATCCTGTTTATACCATTTTCGTCCTTTTTTACCTCTATTTTTCTCATTCCAAAATAACTTTGAACTTTATCAACCACTTCATTAGATTTTAGTAACTCAACCTCCAAATCATATAAAAATGGATCGTTTAAACTCCATAGGTGAGGTTTGTCTATTTCTATATTATTCTGAGTATTTATTTTCACCTTCTTTTGAGTAATTAAATTATTATCTGCTAAAATATTAATATTTGCATATAGTTGATTATTACTATTAGATACAACTTCAACTTTTACATTTCTATTATCGATGTTAGGAGTAATTTTTAGATCATTAATGTATTTTTTATTTACTGGTTCTAGCCAGACAGTTTGCCAGATACCACTATTTGGTGTATAATAGATCCCATGGGGAGATTTAACTTGCTTACCAACTGGCTGTGCTCCATCATTAGAAGGATCATAAACTGTAACTATAATTTCTTGCTTTTCGTCTTTTTTAATTATATTCGTAATATCAAAAGAAAACGAATCATACCCTCCTTTATGAGAGCCTACCTTATTATTGTTTACATATACTTCTGTTTCCCAATCTACCGCACCAAAGTGGAGTATGATTCTTTTATTGTTCCAGTCTTCTGGAATTGTAAATTCATTTTTGTAAATAAAATATTCGCCCCTTTCTTTGACCCCGGAAAGTCCTGATTCAACAGGAAAAGGAACTAATATTTTATGCTCATATTTCAATTCTGACAATTCTTTATCCCCCGCCTTACCTATTTTGAGATCCCATAAACCATTAATATTTTTCCAATTTTTACGTCTTAATTGGGGTCTTGGATAATTATTATGGACCTCATTGGGATCTACATTTTGTCCCCAATCTGTGACAAGATTTGATTTTGCCGCACTCCAATTTTGAGCACCAATCATTAAATTCAGCGAAACTATACAAAATGCAGTGATAGTTAATAATGTTTTTACCAGATTCTGTTTAATCATAGTCTTTCTCCTGTTTATTATATTTTTACAATATTATTTATATCCATACTCTAAATAT
Source organism: uncultured Halanaerobiales bacterium (assembly GCA_964526845.1). GTDB lineage: Bacteria > Bacillota > Halanaerobiia > Halanaerobiales > M55B127 > M55B127. Next base: position 2,488 of record CAZGMM010000160.1, read on the forward strand.
AATATGATTTCATTTCTTTCCACCATGATAATAATTTATCTGTCAATACTTCCAACTTTTGTGTCTTATTTTGGTATAGATTTAATTTTTCACCTGGGTCCTTATTTAGATTATATAACTCTTTATTTGTCTCGTCAGGATTCATTAATAATTTCCACTTACCGTCTCTAATAGCAAGTTTTGGGCTTATATATTTTTCATCCCCTGGTTTAATACTTCCAAAAGCTCCATACTCCCAGAACAATGGTTGTTCTCTTTCAATTGGAGTACCTAATATCGCTTTACTCATATCTTTACCATCAAGATTTGTTTTGTCAAGTATAGGCACATCTGCGATCTCACAGAATGTGGGTAACAGGTCTATTCCTGAAATGATTGTTTTTTTATCTATTGTTCCTGGTGGAATTTTACCATCCCAGCAAGCAATGAATGGCATGCGAATCCCACCTTCATATAAGCTCCATTTTCTGCCGAAAAAAGAACCTGTACTCCCAGGTGGTTCCCAGCCTTTTTTATAATAGCTGGGCCAGTCAGTTGGGCCATTATCACTGGTGAATATTATAAGAGTATTTTTTGCTAATTCTAAGAATTCAATTTCTTTTATTAATCTACCAATTTGCTTATCCATTCCTTCCAGAACAGCATAAAACTTCTGCTTGAATGGATTATTGGTTACAGTTTTCCACTTTGTGAGATTCTCTTCTTTTGGTTTATGTGGATCATGAACATCATTGGGACAAAGCCGGAGGTAAAATGGTCGGTTTTTATTTTTTCGCACAAATTCAATAGATTTGTTCACATAAAATTCAGTACTTTGAGATTTCGGTCCCTTAACAATATCTCCCCGGCCAAGCTTAATGCTAGCTTCTGCTAAATGGCCATTGGGAAAGATATAACGATTACCAAGTCCTTCAAAAGACACCCAACTTTCATCATAACCATATTCAGCAGGCAAAGGTGCATCACCAACATCACGCCCTCCACCCATATGCCATTTGCCAAAATGAGCCGTAGCATAATTTTCATTCTTCATTAATTTAGCCACAGTCCAGGCTTTGGGATCAAGATAATTTGCCATTTTTCTACTTCTATTTTTACTTCGGGATGCTAGATAAGATTGGATCCGCCAGCGTTGGGGATATTGTCCTGTAGTGACAGCAACCCTAGAGGGCGAACAAATAGGAGAATTAGCATAATAATTTGTAAACTTACGACCATTTGTTGCCAACTTGTCTATGTTAGGAGTCTTTACTGTTGAATTACCATAACATCCCAGATCACCATATCCTAGATCGTCGATATATATGAACACAATATTAGGCTTGGTTTTTTTCGCACATCCGGCCAATGACAATCCAAAAGAGGCAGCTATTGTACTCTTAAGAAAATCTCTTCTTGTCATTTCAGCCATATTAACATCCCATCCCTAAAATTAAGAACTAACATTTTTAACATTTGCTCAGAAGAACAATAAATTAAAATTTTCATTCATCTATACCAATTTCCTTTCTACGAGATTTCCATGCTTCCCAGGTATCCAATTTAATTCCAGGATCCTTATGTTCTTCCATCCAGCGGTCTAATTCATCTGAAAGTTCTTTTTTGATTTGACCATAGGCAGAGTCCTCTGCAAGATTATTTAAT
>CAZGMM010000161.1:0-3988 GCA_964526845.1 uncultured Halanaerobiales bacterium
TAATAACCATCTTTTTCAGGCGGATTTAATTCCATAACATCGCCTCCTGGTATAGATATATTTCTTGAAAAAAATAATTATTCCTGCAACTTTATAAAAATAATCAAGATTAGATATCCTGATCTTTGTACTGCAGTTGGTATAGATTATAATAAAGCCCTTCTTCTGCTAATAGTTGTTGGTGGGTACCTCTTTCCTTAACTCTACCTTTATGAAGCACTAATATTTTATCTGCATGCTGTATGGTAGAGAGTCTGTGAGCGATAACGATCGTTGTCCTGTCAGCAGTTAGTTTCTCTAGTGCATCTTGAATTAACATCTCAGTTTCGGTATCTATATTGGCGGTGGCTTCATCTAAAACTAAAATATCAGGGTCAAAGGCTAAGGCCCTGGCGAAGGCTAACAGCTGCTTTTGACCGGCTGATAAAGTAGAACCCCTTTCTTTTACTTCGTGTTCATATTTATTAGATAATTTAGAGATGAATTTATCAGCATTTACATATTCGGCTGTTTCTTTGATCTTTTCTTTTTTAATGTTGGCATTTAAAGAGATATTACTGCCGATATCTCCGGTAAATAAAAATACATCCTGAAGAACAACCCCGATCTTTTCTCTTAACTCACTCTTTTTAATATCCCTAATATTTGTATCATCTATTAATATTTCTCCGTTTTGAATATCATAAAATCTACTGATTAAATTTATAATAGAGGTTTTACCAGCACCTGTTGCCCCTACTAAGGCCACGGTTTGACCGGGTTTTATTTTAAAGTTAATATTTTTTAGAACCCAGTCTTCCTTTTCATAGGCAAACCAGACATCTTTAAACTCTACTTTACCATTTATATTTTCTGATAAAGCAACCGGTTCTTCCGGTTCTTTAATATCAACTTCTGTATCGAGTATCTTAAAGATCCTCTCTGAGGAAGCCATCGCAGACTGCAGCATATTGTATTTCTCACTTAAATCATTGATCGGCCGAAAGAACTTTTGGATATAGTTAATAAAGGCATAAAGGACACCAAACTGTAATACTTCATTATAGACCCTTGCTCCCCCGAACCAGATTAATAAGGCGAGGGCAAAAGAGTACATTAAGTCCATCGAGGGCCGAAAGATGGCAAATATCTTAATCTGTCTCATACTGGCGTCAAAGTATTCATCATTTATATTAATAAACTCTTTTAGTTTTCTTTTTTCCTGGTTAAAAATCTGAACGATTTTCATCCCTGAGATGTTTTCAGAAAGGGCCGAGTTTATTTTAGCCAATTTAATCCTCACCATTCTATATGCATCGCGGGCATAACTTCTAAAAATAAAAGCGGCTATGATTACCACCGGTACGATCGTAAAAGAAATCAGGCTTAAGGTGAAGTTCAATCTGAACATTATTATTACTATACCTAAAATTATAAAAATGTCTCTAAATAGGTTTACTAAAACATTTGTATACATCTCATTAAGGGTTTCGGTATCATTGGTAACCCGGGTTACCAAACGTCCAACCGGATTTTTATCAAAGTAACTCAGCGACATTTTTTGCAAATGAGAGAAGATCTCCTGTCTCATGTTATAGATTATCTTTTGTGTCGTTCTATTTAAAAGATAGATCTGTAAGTAGTTAACTCCAAAGCCGAAAACTATCATAGATAAAAAGATCAAGCCAATTCTTGTTAAGGCATTATAGTCCTGGGTTCTAAATTCTTTTATAACATCTTCATTAACTGCCCGCGCATTATAAATATTATTCCCATTTCTAATTTCAGTAAATTGATTGCCATTGATTACTTCGATTTTTTCTTTTTCATTGATAATGCCTTCAATTAAATAGTATTCATTTTCTATTTCAAACAGCTGAAATCTCTGTTTGTCCAGAAAAGTTGATTCGATATTTCCCACTCTAATATACCTTTGACCATTATAGACAGTCCCTTTGTTTTCATATTGATCAACTTCAAAGGTCACCATCGGTTTATCGAGGGCATTGATATGGTCATCAATAGCTATCTTTATTAAATAGGGGCGAGCCAGATCTACGCCGGTTACGAGCAGTAATAAAAATATGCAGACTAAGAGTATCTTCCAATATGGATAGGCATATTCTAACAGTCTTTTCATTAAACGGGAGTCATAGGCCTTTCCCATTATTTTTTCTTCTCTAAAATCCTGATTCATAGTTGATCATCCTTAAATCAATTAATATTGGCAATTTTTTCTTCCAGCTGTTGTTTTTGATAAATATCAAAGTATAATTTTTCATTGGCAATTAATTCTTCATGGGTACCACGCTCTAGTATTTCTCCTTCATCTAATACAAAAATAATATCGGCATTTTTAATTGTTGATATTCTATGAGATATTAAGATAACAGTCCTATCTTCCATCACTGGTCTTAAGTTATTCAAAATCTGTTCTTCGGTATGAGTATCAACAGCAGAAAAGCTGTCATCAAGAATTAATATTTTAGGCTTTTTAATAATAGCCCTGGCCATTGATATTCTCTGTTTTTGACCGCCGGAAAGGGTAACTCCCCTTTCTCCCAAGATGGTGTCGAACTGGGCGGGAAATTCCATAATATTATCATAAACTTCTGTTATTTTAGCCGCCTTTTCAATTTCTGACCGCTCTGTATTATCGGGGTCAAAGAAGGCGATGTTCTCAGCAATAGTACTGGAAAACAAGAAATTATCTTGAGGGACAACACCAATCTTATCTCTCAATAATTTTATGGGAATATCATTAATATCATGACCGTCAATATAAATTTCATTTTTCTCTACATTAAATAGTCTTAATAATAAATTAATGATCGTGGTTTTACCAGCTCCGGTTCTACCCAGAAAGGCAGCTGTCTGCCCCGCTTTAATTTCAAGATTAATATTTTTTAAGATCTGCTCTTTACTACCATTATATTGAAAGGAAAGGTTGTTAAATTCGATTCTTCCATCAATATCATCTATATCTTTAACATCTTTATCATAAATTTCTTCTTTGGCTCTAAATATATTATTTAATCTTTTGAGTGAGGCTGTGCCTCTCTGCATTAGATTAATTACAAAGCCGACTGCCATCATCGGCCAGGTGAGAAGTCCCAAATAACTGTTGAAGGCGACAAAGTCACCTAAGGTTATTACTCCATCGATTACCAAGTAGCCCCCATACCAGATGACAATCAAGAAGCTTAAACCAGTTATGAACTGAATTAAGGGATGGAAAAGCCCCCAGGTTTTAACCAGTTCGATGTTTTTATCAAAGTTTAACTTATTGGCACTGGCAAACTTTTCAATTTCTAAATCTTCCTGGGTAAAGGCCTTAATTACTCTAATCCCAGAGAAGTTTTCCTGTACCTTATCGGTAAGATTAGAAAAGGCTTCCTGAACCGCAGTAAACTTCTCATGGATTGATTTACTGAAGTAAGTTGATAGTAAGGCTAAAAACGGTAATGGTATTAAGGCAATTAAGGTTAATCTAATATCTATTCTCAATATCAAAATTGAGATAGTTGCTACTGTCAAAAAGAGGGCATCAAAAAGCATCACAACACCCGGCCCCAGGGCCTGCCTTACGGCCTTGATGTCATTGGTGGCATGGGCCATTAGATCGCCTGTCTTTTGTTCGTTAAAGTAATTAGTAGAGAGTTTCAAGAGGTGACTATAAAAATCTTCTCTGATCTTTTTTTCGAGCACCCGGGAAGTACCTACTATATAAAGCCGCCAGAGGTATCTAAAGATGGCGGTAAAGATTGCAACACCGATGATAATTAAAGCATAGTAAATAATACCCCTCATATCTATGGACTTAGTTTTTAACCGATCGGTGAAATCACCTAAAAGCCAGGGGATGACAAGCTGCAGGATATCAACTAAAATTAACCAGACTATCCCTAAAATATACCTATCTTTATAGTTATTGAAGAAATATTTAAATGTATAAGTATTTTTATTTTCTTCCATTGTTTACACTCCAAAAAAATTAATTTACTTATAA
>CAZGMM010000162.1:0-3962 GCA_964526845.1 uncultured Halanaerobiales bacterium
GTTGATTATAAGAAACCGGTAAGGATTCAAGGTGCACTTATTACTAATGATGAAATTATTAATATTGTAAATTTTCTAAAAAAACAAAAAGAGGAAGATGAATTTGAAGTTGACTTAGATCAACTTTCTGAAGTAGAGATTAACCGCTTAAATGAAGACAAAGACGAACTATACGAGGATGCCGTAAAGCTTGTTGTACAGTATAGGGCATCTATCTCAATGCTACAAAGAAGACTTCATATTGGTCATTCTAGAGCAGCAAGATTAATTGATATAATGGAAGAAGAGGGGATTGTTGGACCTTATGCAGGTTCTAAACCTCGCAAAGTACTAATAGATGAAGATGATCTAGAAGAATATTTAAGTAATGAAAACTAATTTATTAAGGAGGATCGACAACCGATGGTAGCTAGTAATAATCTGGCAGTAGAAATGAAAGGAATTACTAAGAAATTTCCCGGTGTACTTGCTAATGATAATGTAGATTTTGAACTAAAAAAAGGAGAAATACATGCCCTGCTTGGTGAAAATGGAGCTGGGAAAACCACCTTGATGAACTGTCTATATGGTTTTTTAGAAGCAGATGAAGGTGAGATATTTATTAATGGTAAAAAGTTAAATATTACCAATCCCAATGTTGCTATTGAACATGGTATTGGAATGGTTCATCAACATTTTATGTTAGTTCCCCCTTTTACAGTTGCAGAAAATATTGTTTTAGGAATGGAACCAACTAAAAATAAAATGATAGACTATAAAAAAGCGGTAAAAGATGTTGAAAAAATCTCTAAACAGTATGGACTAAATGTTGATGCAAGAGCAAAAGTTGAAGATATATCAGTTGGTATGCAACAAAGAGTTGAAATTTTAAAGGCACTTTATAGAGGTGCTGAAATTTTAATACTTGATGAACCAACAGCTGTTTTAACACCACAGGAAGTTAAAGAACTAGTAAAAATTATGGGTAGTTTAACCGATGAAGGTAAATCAATAATATTTATTACTCACAAACTTAAAGAGGTTAAAACAATAGCTGACAGAGTTACAGTAATTAGAAGTGGTAAATGGATTGAAACAATAAATACAGAATCAGCTACTACAAATGAACTTGCCAATATGATGGTTGGAAGAGAAGTAATACTTGAAGTTAATAAAGATGAAGCAAAACCAGGAGAAGTAGTTTTAGAAGTTAAAGATCTTTATGCTAAAAACAATAGAGATCTGATGGCATTAAATGGGGCTACTTTTTCTGTAAAAAGAGGTGAAATTTTAGGTATTGCTGGTGTTGATGGCAATGGACAAACTGAACTTACAGAAGTGCTAACAGGACTGAGAAATAAAGAAAAAGGTACTATGGTCTTTAAGGGTGAAGAAATTAGCCCATTGAGTACTAAAAGACTGTTTGAAAAGGGTATTTCACATATACCAGAAGATAGACAAAGAAGAGGTCTTGTAATGGACTTTAAGCTCTATGAAAACCTAATACTTGGTAGACACTATAAAAAACCATATGCAAGTGGAATCAACTTAAATAATAAAAGGATTAAAAAAGAAGCAAGAGATCTAATTAAAGAGTTTGATATAAGAACACCTTCTGAAACTGTAGAGGCAAAATCACTCTCTGGTGGTAATCAACAGAAATTAATTGTAGCAAGAGAGTTTGATAGAGAACCTGATCTTCTTGTAGCTGCTCAACCTACAAGAGGTATTGATGTAGGTGCTATTGAATTTATCCACAATCGTTTAATAGAACAAAGAGATAATAATAAAGCCATATTACTAATATCTTTAGAGTTAGATGAAATCTTGTCACTTAGTGATCGTGTAGCTGTAATTTATGAAGGCAAGATTGTAGATATCATGGATATTGAAGATGCTACAGAAGAAAAACTCGGCCTAATGATGGCTGGGGCTGAAAGTGAAGAAGTGGAAGGAGGAAATGAAGTTGGTTGATAAAGATATAACAGAACAAAGAGCTAAATACTTTCAAGCTCAAAGTATTACAGACTTTCTAATACCTATAATATCGGTTATTGCAGGATTATTAGTAGGAGCCGTATTTATGATGATAGTTGGCTCAGATCCCATCGAAGCATATAAAGTCCTCTGGAATTCTTCTTTTGGAAGTATTAGAGGATTAAGTGAGATGTTAGTAAATACAGTTCCATTAATCTTTACTGGCTTAGCAGTTGCATTTGCCTTTAGGGTTGGTTTATTTAATATTGGTGGTGATGGACAGTTTTTAGTCTCATATTTAGCAGCCGCTTATATCGGTTATATATTTCAGCTGCCAATGTATATTCATCTTCCTTTAGCACTTTTAGCTGGTATTTTAGCTGGTGGTCTTTGGGGAGGTTTTGCAGGATACCTAAAAGCAACTTTAGGAGTACATGAAGTTATTACAACAATTATGTTAAATTATATTGGTCTTTATCTTGTCGGTTATTTTGCTGGTGGGCCTTTAAAACAAGCAGGACCGATCCCAGCAACTCCCAAGATATTTGATAGTGCTAAATTACCTAGATTTATACCCACAATGAGAATCCATTATGGTATTGTTATTGCCATTCTTGTGGCTGCCTTTGCGTATTATATCTTATGGAAAACTACGATAGGATATGAAATTAGGGCAACAGGACAAAACCCTGATGCAGCTGAATATGGTGGTATAAATGTTGGTAGAAATATGTTATTAGCTATGTTTATTAGTGGTGCATTTGCAGGTCTTGCAGGTACTACACAAGCCTTAGGTTTAGAATATAGGGCGTATCAACCTTTTGGTTTTGTAGGATATGGGTTTACGGGAATTGCTGTGGCCCTTGTCGGTAAAAACCATCCCATAGGAGTAGTTTTAGGAGCACTTTTATTTGGAATACTGTCAAGGGGAGCAATGATGATGCAGAGTATGGTTGGTGTCCCCAAGGAAGTTGTAGAAATAATTCAAGCTATAATTATTATGTTTGTTGCTTCAGAATATATATTTAAATATATTTCTAGGAAGTTAAGAGAAAAGAAAGGGGGCATTGTCAATGTTAAATAATCTGGCAGCTTTACTTAGTACAACTTTAAGAATGGCTACCCCCCTTATATTTGCAGCTCTTGGAGGTATGTTTTCAGAAAGATCAGGTGTAATAAATATTGCCCTAGAAGGGATAATGTTAATTGGTGCCTTTGTTGCAATGGCAGGCTCTTATTTTTTTGGTAATCCCTGGATTGGAGTTTTAGGTGCTTTAATTGTAGGTATGTTAGTTGCATTAATGCATGCTATTGTCTCAATTTCATTTAGAGCAAATCAGGTTGTTAGTGGAACCGCAATTAATATCTTTGCAACAGGTATAACAGGCTTTTTGTTAAGATTGATCTTTGGTAATGCTGGACAGTCACCAAGTGTTCAAGATGTTGGAAGTTGGGTTATACCAATTATTAAGGACATACCTTTTGTGGGTAGAGTAATTGGTGAACAGATCCCATTTGTCTATATAGCATTAATTTTTGTGGCTATTTCATATTGGGTGCTATGGAAGACTCCCTTTGGACTTAGAATCAGATCTGTTGGTGAACATCCTGCAGCAGCTGACAGTGTTGGCATAAATGTAATTGGTATAAGATATATAGCAGTGATTATTAGTGGTTTTTTTGCTGGTTTAGCAGGAGCAAGTTTATCAGTTGGGCTTTTAGATTTATTTGTTAAGAACATGTCTTCTGGACGTGGTTTTATCGCTCTAGCTGCAATGATCTTTGGTAAATGGACTCCACAAGGTGCTTTATTAGCTGCTTTACTGTTTGGTTTTGCTGATGCTTTACAGATGTTAGCTCAAACCTTAGGATTGACCTTTGTACCAAGACAGTTTTTATTAATGCTACCTTATATATTAACAATACTTGCTCTTGCAGGTGTAATTGGTCGTTCTACACCACCTGCAGCAGATGGAGAACCATATATTAAAGAAGAGGTTTAAAAT
>CAZGMM010000163.1:0-3954 GCA_964526845.1 uncultured Halanaerobiales bacterium
AAAGGCAATAAAAAACCCGCCTTGCAAAGAAGGCAGGTCATTGTCTTTATCTATACATTTTTCATTTTTGGATCTAGTGCATCTCTTAAGCCGTCTCCTAAAAGATTAAATCCTAACACACCCAGTATAATTGCTATACCGGGGAAGGTTGCCACCCAAGGGGCCCGCTGTAATGAACTTCTCGCATCACTTAACATTGCCCCCCATTCTGGGGTAGGAGGTTGAGCACCTAACCCAAGGAAACTTAAAGCGGCCGCCTCTAAAATAGCAGTTGCTATACTCAAGGTAGTCTGGATAATTAGCGGTGCCATCGCATTCGGTAATAAATGATTAAATATGATCCGAACATCACTGGCTCCCATCATTTTAGCCGCGGCAATATATTCGCTTTCTTTAATTGAAAGGGCTGAAGATCTAATTATCCTGGCAAACCGGGGTATATTAATAACACCGATCGCCAGCATAGCGTTGCGAAGCTGTGGTCCTAAGATTGCAACAATCGCAATCGCTAATAAGATGCTGGGAAAAGCCAACATGATATCCATAAATCGCATGATTAACATATCCCAGACCCCACCATAATAGCCCGCAAGTATTCCTAAGAATACTCCAATTACTAATGCTAATCCGATTGAAAAAAGTCCAACCTGTAATGAAATTCTTGATCCATATATAATTCTACTTAAAATATCTCTACCCATTTCATCTGTACCTAGAAGGTATTCAGAGGATGGCGGCTGATATCGCATCATAATGTTTTGCTGTAGAGGATCATGCGGAGCTATATATGGAGCAAAAATAGCAACAAGTACTAATACTCCTATAAAAATTATACCAAGAAGCCCTATCCTGCTTTTAATAAGCCTGCGACCGGCTTCGTACCAGGGATTCCCGGCATATGTTTTATCAACTTTTTTTGCCAATTATATCACTCCCACTTTAACTATACTCTATTCTAGGATCAATTGCTGCATAGGAAATATCAACTAATAGGTTTACAAAAACAAATGTCGTTGCAAAAAATAAGATACCGCCCTGTACAACCGGGAAATCACGGGCATAAATTGCATCCACTAAATACTTACCCAGGCCGGGCCAGGAAAAAATAGTCTCTGTTAATACTGCCCCACCCAGTAAAACACCAAACTGTAATCCTATAACAGTTATAATTGGTATAAATGCATTTTTTAAAGCATGCTTATATACAACTACTCTATCTTGCAGACCCTTAGAATAGGCAGTCCTAATATAATCTTGCTTTAATACTTCCAACATACTTGACCTTGTCATCCGAGCTATCATAGCCATTGGAATCGTACCAAGGGCTACAGCTGGTAAAATCAAGTGACTTAAGGTGTCTTTTAGAGCCGCCCAGTTTAAGGTTAAAATACTATCTAAAGTATAAATATTCGTAATAAAGTTTAACTCCACACCAACACTCAATCTTGAGGAAGGTGGTAACCAACCTAATATAACACCGAATAACCAGATTAACATAAGGCCGAGCCAAAAAATCGGCATTGAAACTCCAATTAGCGCAATTAACATACTTAGATTATCAAAAATTGAATTCTGATGGGTGGCCGCAAAAATTCCAGCCGGTATCCCAACTACCACTGCAAAAATCATAGCAAAAAACGAAAGCTCTATAGTAGCAGGGAATCTAACTGATATTTCAGTGAGAACAGGATTATTACTCATAATAGAGCGCCCTAAATCACCACTTAAAAGTCCTTTAAAAAATCTAAAGAACTGAACATATAAAGGGTCATTTAATCCCATGGATTCCCTTAACTGTTCTAGTGATTCTACAGTAGCTCTTTCACCCAACATTGTTTGGGCAGGATCGCCAGGAATTAAATGAACAATTAGAAATACAACTAACGCTACACCGATTATTACAGGTATGAGTGCAATTATTCTTTTAATTATATAACTAGTCATCTCCTGATAACAACTCCCTCCTAAATTACTAAAAATATGCGGCCATAATTAAATGGCCGCATATATGAAAGTTAAATTTTACTAATGATTAATCATCCAGCCATACTCTATGAAGCTTTTCTGTACTTGTCGGATTAGGAATATAGTTTTTGACCATTGTTTTCTTAACTAATGGTGGTGTAGAGTGTGCAATTGGAACAATTGGTACATCTTCATGAATAATTTCTTGTGCTCTCTTATATAGCTCAATTCTTTCTTCTTTATCAACAGACCTTTGAGCTTCTAAAAGAATTTGATGTAATTCTTCATTATCATAGCCATTGTTATTTTGTGTCGGATCTAGTAGAACATACAAGAAGTTATCCGGGTCACCATTATCACCAGTCCATCCTAAGATAAAGGTTTCTAACTCATCAGCATAATACTTATCAAGATAAGTACCCCAATCATAGGATAGTAAATTAGCAGTTACGCCAATTTGACTGAAATAATACTGGATAGCCTGAGCAACCATCTTAGGTTGTGGGAAATATGGTCTTGGTACTGGCATGTAATAGAAATCAAATTCAAAACCATCTGGATAACCGGCTTCTGCCAATAACTCTTTAGCTCTCTCTAGATCATATGGATAATCTTCTATCTCATCATTATAACTCCATAAGGAAGGTGGCATCGGGTTCTTAGCAGGCTCAGCTAAGCCAGCATAGAAGGCACCAATTAAAGCTTCCTTATTAATTGCATGAGCTAATGCTTTTCTAACTTTTAAGTTGTCAAAAGGTTCAAAGTCTTGATGCATAGCGAAATAACCAACATTAAAACTCGGACGTAAAACTAGATCTAAATCAGGATTATCATCAACACTAGCTACATCTTCAGGATTAATATAGTCCATCATATCGATTGAACCAGCTTTTAATTCCATATAACGGGCACCATTATCCGGAATTGACCTAAAAATAACTTCATCTAGGTAAGGACGTCCGCCCCAATAGTCTTCATTTGCCTTCAGGATTACTCTATCACCCTGTCTCCATTCTACAAATTCAAATGGTCCACTACCAACTGGATTTTTAAAGTAGTCTTCTCCATACTCTTTAACAGCTTCAGGACTGGCAATACCAAAAGGAACTGAAGCAAGGTTATTTAAGAATGGACCTTGTGGTTTATTTAAGACAAATTCAACTGTATATTCATCTAAAGCATTTACTTCTTCGATTATACCAGGGAAATCTTGAAAGAAGTAACTATAATATGTGAATTCTCCACCAATATGGTAAGGATGGTCTTCATAACCCCAGCGTTCAAAGTTCCATTTAATGGCTTCTGCATTAACGGGGTTACCATCGTGGAATTTCACGCCTTCTCTTAAATAAAATTTCCAATTCAAGCCATCGTCCGATACTTCCCATTCTTTGGCTAAACCAGGAATTACATTTGTAGTTCCGGGCTCAAACATAACAATAGTGTCATAAACCTGCTGAGTTACCTTAAAAGACTCACCGTCAGTAACATTAATCGGATCCAATCCTACAGAGTCTCCACCTCGTCCAAAAATGAAAGTACCACCATACTTACCTTCTTCTTGAGCAAATGCGGCAAAACTAAATAACGCGACTACCATTGCCACAACTACCAAGATTCTTAAACTTTTCATATAATTCATCTAAAATACTTCCTCCTCGCTTTTATTAAGATAAATAATGTGTAATAATTCTCTCCTACTATCTACTCTCACCCCCCTTATAATTATAATTAAAAAAATTAAAAATATATACTTAATTATAGATTATTATATCGTAAAAGTCAAAAATAATAGGCCATATCCCTGCTTGATTGGTTAAAATAGCCTCATACTTAAAAATAGATATAAATGTATAAGGCTTATATTTATATTGTATAAAGCTTTTATTTTTCCTGTAAAAAAGTGTTAATTATTATAGTTATTTCATTTTAAAATTTTAATAATACCAACAATTTACTATTTATTAGCCAAATAAAGTACAATATCAT
>CAZGMM010000164.1:0-3940 GCA_964526845.1 uncultured Halanaerobiales bacterium
AAGAGTTAAAAAGTGTATCCAGTAAAAATGTTGGTAAACTAAACGTTACTATAAAGCCAGATGAGGCTAATGCTTATTTCGAAATTGAAGGATTACCGATAAAGGGAGAATCGGGGTTTAATGAAGAAATTGCAGCTGGAACCTGGAAATTAAATATAAAACCCCGTTCTAAATATTATAAATCAACTTCTGAAACTGTACAAATAAAAAAGGATCAAAAGACAAAAGTTTCAACAGAGTTGTTAGATATTTCAGGATATTTAAAAATTAATCCGAACGTAGAGCCAGTAAAAGTTTATGTGGATGGTAGATATGATAAAATTTTATCGAACCAATATAAAAAAAGAATAAAACACGGTAATTATAAGATTAAAGTAGTAAAAGCTGGTAAAGATTCTATATTTTATAAACCATTTGAAAAAAATAATGTAAATATAAGCAAGAACAGTGCAGTTACAAAAATTAATTGTAATTTACTCGATTTATCTAGCTATATAATTATAAACAGAGAACCTAAAAATGCCAAAATATATCTTAATAACAATCAAGTTATGAATAATACTATTAGGGTCCAACCTGGAGATTATAAAATAAAAATAAAAAAACAGACCTATTATTCTCAAGATACAACCATTTTAGTTGAAAAAGGAGATAAAAGGAAATTATCTTTTGACCTTGAAGCTAAAACAGGGACTCTGCAATTTTCAATTGAGCCCATGTCTACTCAGGTTAAATTAAAAAGAGGGGATAGAACAATTAAATCATGGATAGGATCTAAGATAGTCAATGATCTACCAGTTGGTGAATATAGATTATCTATGAAAGTAGATGGCTACAGGAATCAGTTTGAAGATATAAATATTTATCAAAACCAAACAAGAAAATTAAGTATTCAAATGGAAGAGGGCCTTTCAGGAATGCCGGATAGATATCTAGATTCTATTGAGGATTTACCAAAAAAATATAGTTGGAGTTATTGCGAAGGGTGGGGGAAAAATGATGGATTGGTATTGGGGATTGCAGAACTGGTCCCTCTTTTTGGATCAACTATTGCTATAGGTCATCATTTTGCTAATAATGGACATAGGTTATCACCTATTTTACTTTCATCTATGATCCTAAAAATACCAGTTGGTGTATATATTTATAAAGGTTTTTATGCAAATCAATGGGAAACAATCACTCCATGGATATCTAGTGCTGGAATTCAAATGTTGATCGGCTTCATTATTGATCAGTCCGAAATTGGCCATGATAAAAAAATGCTAAAAGAGCATAACTCCTACTATTCATCAAAAATCAATAGCATAAGAGACAAAATAAATATTTCATTATTCTCGACCTACAAAGGAGCAGAACTGCGTCTATCCTATTCATTTTAACGAACCCGGAGCCAATAAATGAAACCCAAACTAAAACTATTAATCCTAATAACACTACTGACAACAACCCTCTTCCCCCAATCAAAACTCCACATCAAAGGCCAACCCCAAAAATTATCCTCTGAAATAGTAGCAGTCAGAGACGCCAATGGCAACTATTGTGCTGCTATTAAAATACTATCGGACAAGGAAGGCTTCAAATACGAATCCTATAACGGAGTTGTCAAAATGAAAGACAATCCCGGGGAAGATATAGTATATTTATCAGCCGATGAAAGAGTTTTACAGGTTTATAAAACCGGATATCAATCTATGAAGATCATACTATCCGAAATAGGAATCCAACTTGAAGAAAAAGCTGTCTGGGAGATAAGAATTACAGGAGAGGCAAAGGCAATTCCTATTAACATCATCACCGAACAAGAAGATGCAACAATCCACATAGATGGAGAGCAGAAAGGAACCAGTAGAACTCATAAAGTTCCAATTGGAAAGCACACCCTAAAAATAGAAAAGGAAGGATATAAATCTATTACAGATAATGTTGAGGTATCAGAATCTAATACTCTTTTTGAATATAAACTTGATGAAATGAATCCTGTTAAAATCACTATTAAATCCAATCCTCCAGGGGCTACCATATTAATCGATAATGTTAGTGAAGGTCAAACAAATAAACAGATATTCAAATTTCCTGGAGAATATGATATTAAACTTATTAAAAGTAATTATGAGACTGTTGTTGATACAATATCTGTGTTAAGAGATGGGAACAATTCCTGGTCTTACGACCTTATTAAAACTACAGGAAAAGTTATATTAAATACGGATCCATCTGATGCAAACATTTATTTAAATGGACAGCATAAATCAGCTAATGAAATTGAAGTAGCACCTGGAAGATATAAGATTGAAATTAAAAAAGATGGTTACTATTCAGACACAAAGACCCTCACTGTTACCAAAGGAGGCCGAAAAGAAATCAGCTTTAACCTATCACAGAAAACAGGTAAACTTCAAGTAGAAGTGGAGCCGATGGAGACAGAAGTCACACTTTATAAAAATAATAAAATTATTGACTCCTGGATAGGTTCAAAAAGCCATAGAGAAATTGGTATAGGTAAATATAGATTAAAAGGTAAGGCAGAAGGATATCAACCAAAAAGTAAAGTAATTAATATATATGAGAATAAAAAAGCTACTACTGATTTGGTATTAAAAGAAATCACCAACTTACAAGAGTCTCAGGATAGAATGATTGAAAATTATGATCACATGATTTTTGTTAAAGGCGGTATTTTTGATATGGGTTCTACACAAAAAGATGATGAAAGTCCAGTACATGAAGTTAAAATCGATGATTTTTATATTAGTAAATACGAAGTAACATATAGAGAATTCTTAAAGTTTTTAAATGATATAAATATATCTGACTCAGGTATCTTTAACGGCCATAAATTAATTGATGTTCATAGTTCTTCTATTAAATTTAAAGATTCTTTCTTTACATTTACAGGTAGTGATAAAAATTGTGCTGCATCCCATATAACATGGTTTGGTGCCTGTGAGTTCTGTAATTGGAAGAGTAAACAAAAAGGATTGGAAACTTGCTATACAATAAACAATAACAATGTCTCTTGTCAATGGAATGCAAATGGATATAGACTACCTACTGAAGCAGAATGGGAGTATTCTGCTTTAGGAGGTCATAAATCTAAAGGATATAAATTCATTGGTAGTGACAACATTGAAAAGGTCGCCTGGTATGCAAATAACAGTAATAATAAAATTCATATAATTGGACAAAAAACTCATAATGAACTAGGGTTGTATGATATGAGTGGTAATGTCAAGGAATGGTGTTGGGATCGTTATTTTCGATATTATTATTCATACTCTCCAAAGACTAATCCAAAAGGCCCTACATCTGGAACTGTTCGAGTGATTAGGGGAGGCAGTTGGAACTCAGATACAAATAAAGTCAGATGTAAATCTCGAGATCGATACGGCCCTACATCTACAATTGGTGAAATTGGTTTCCGAATTGTACGTAATTATTAAAAAATGAATTAATTTAAACTTTCTAATTTGACTAATTGGAGCAAATGCATGCTATACAAACTAAAACTACTAATCTTAATAACACTACTAACAACAACCCTCTTCCCTCAATCAAAACTCCACATCAAAGGCCAACCCCAAATGTCATCGTCTGAAATAGTCGGCAAACGGGATGCTAATGGTGATTTCTGCGCTGCTATCAAGGTAGTTTCAGATATGGATGGTTTTTCATATGATTCCTACAATGGAGTTGTTGAAGTAGATGATCAGCCTGGTAAAGACATGGTCTATCTATCTACTGATGAGAGGGTATTGGAGGTTTTTAAATCTGGTTATGAGCCTATGAAAATCATACTTTCAGAAGTTGGGATCCAACTGGAAGAAAAGGCTGTCTGGGAATTAAAGATAACGGGTGACGAAAAAATAACTGAAATCCCAGTAATGATCACAGCCAACCAAAACGGTGCTGAAGCATTTATAGATGGAAAATCAATAGG
>CAZGMM010000165.1:0-3936 GCA_964526845.1 uncultured Halanaerobiales bacterium
TTACTTTTTTATGCTGTTCTTTACTTTTAAATCTGAAATTATAACCTTTGTAAAACTTTTTTTCATTACCCATTATTATCCAACTCCTTTATATTAATTCTAATTGTTTTAACTTTTTACTTTCTTCCCTTCTTTCTTCATATTCCTTCCAACTTCTACTAAATTTATGATTAGCAAATGCTTCTTTTAAACCTGTTATCTGTTTTAATCTTATAACCTCATCTAATTCCATACCCAACTTGTTACATATTTCTTCTTCACTCCAACCTTTCTTTGATAATTTCAATACTATATCACTCATACCTCTTATTTGATGTGTTCCTCTGGCTCTGTTGTGCCTAATTGTAGAACCCATACGTTCATCTAAAGGTTTATCAATAACGGTAACAGGTATTTTATCACATTTTAATTTATCTTTTAATATAATATATCTATGGAAACCATCTACTACTATATACTGGTCTTTATTTTTATTATAATAAACTACAATAGGCTGAGTAACCCCATCAAGCTCAATAGATAATCTTAATAATTTCATCTCAGGAGAATGTACCACATTGGGATTATATTCATTAGCAATAACTTTTTCAGCTGGTACTAATTTTGCACCTAAACAGGGGAAATCAACTTTACCCATCATTTATCCACTTCCTTCCTCATAAAATAATAATTTTTAGTTTCTCTGTAAACTTTAAATCCTTTATTCTTATAAAACATAAATATTATATTATTTTTAGTAGCTAATTCAATAGGTTTATTTGATAAATTTTCTTTTATATATTTAAAAATTTTATTATTTAATTGCTTAAAATAACCATCATCCCTATATTCTTTTTCAGTAAATATATGATGTAATTTAATTTTATTTTTTAGTTCTTCAATTGCCATAAAGTTAATAATTTCATTGTTATCATTAAAATTTATAAACCATATATAGTTATCTTTATTTTTTATATATGGTAATTCATCTTTATACTCTGGTTCAGCAAAATATTTTCCCATTTTCTTATAGAAATTTTCATCACCAGTAGTATTTTTGAATATTTTAACCCCCATTTAATTGGTCCTCCTTCCACCTTTGTAAATCTTTGCCATAATCACCATCACCTAATATTTTTTTATATTTATCTTTTAATTTATTCAATCTTTCAACATCACTTTTTGTTTGACTAAAAGACAATCTTTTCATCCAGAAATCATTTTTTTCTATTGCTTGTGCTATACGTTGAAAAGAAGGGATATTTCTGCCTTCTTCATCTGTTTTACCTTCATCATAAAAGTTGTCAACTTCTATATTTTCTTCTTCCTCCCACCATTTCATAAACTTTTTAATTTTCTTGTAATAATGCTGTTCAAGTTCTGGTGCATATATTCTTATACTTTCAAGC
Source organism: uncultured Halanaerobiales bacterium (assembly GCA_964526845.1). Taxonomy (GTDB): domain Bacteria; phylum Bacillota; class Halanaerobiia; order Halanaerobiales; family M55B127; genus M55B127. Next base: position 1,389 of record CAZGMM010000165.1, read on the forward strand.
AAAAATACTGCATACTGTTCCCAACTCATCTCATCTGGTTTCTCTGTACTCATATGACCTAATAAACTGGTTCTGGCGTATATATTACCAAAGTTAACACCATTAACCCTGTTTAATACCTTCTCCCATGTTTCCGGCTCTAATGCTTTATATTGGTCTAATCCATCTCTCTGGTCATCACCATAAGGTTGACATAAACGTTGCTCATAGATTGATAAACCGTTTTTATACATTAATTCATATATTTCATTAAACTTTAAATTAAACTTGCTTATAGCACCCCACACATCAGCAGCAGTCCAATCATATAAAGGATAAAAATTATATACTGGTATTGGCTTATCATTTTTTCTTATTTGTGTAGTATAATGTTTATCTTTATAAGAAGTTTTATCATCCCTAACTATGGTACGGAATCTATTTAAACTTTCATTTGACCTAATACCTATACCAGCAGCACTTTTACCAAACTGTTTATAATACCATTCAGCAAATAGTATAATAAACTCTTCAAATTCCATCTGTGGTCTAAACCAGTCCCATTTACAATTATTTTCATTAATTACCCATTTATTGTCCGGCATTTCTCTTACCCATAAATCTTTTTTATTCTTATTCCAGCATGTCCATTTAGGTTGCAACTGTGATACAGCGTTTCTAAGGCTGATAGGTAAACATATCCAGTATACTGTACCAATATATTCATCATTTTCTATTAACTCATATACATAGTCTATAGTGGCTTTATATTGTGCTTCTAAGTCAATATATAACATATCTATTTTCTTATTATGTTCTTTAGCTTTTTGCAATCCTAACTGCCACATTAATCCACTATCTTTGCCCCCTGATACACTAAAATAAATATTATCAAATTCAGTAAATATAAAATCATATCTTTCCATAGCTGCTTCATACACATTCTTTTTTAGATATTTTTTCGGCACTTCCTAACCACCTCCTGATATCATCTTTTTCTTTAAATTCATCTAATTTATTTTTAAAACAATTAACCAAATTTTCTTTTTTGCTTAAACTTTCTTGTATTCTTTCGTCAATACTATTTCTAGTGATTATATCTATAATGTGAACATTATTTTTTTGACCTGCTCTATGTATTCTATCTTCCGATTGTTTCCTTGTAGCCCAATTAAAATCATTAGAATAATATATACAATAATTACAATACTGTAAATTCAATCCAAAAGCACCAACTGATTTATTAGCAATTAAAAATTTAGTATTATTTTTAAATTTATCTAATTCAATATTCCTTTTTTGTTCTGTAAGTTCACCCCAATATTCTGATACTAACTTATCACCATATTTATTACTTAAAACTTTAATTATATTTTTAATCTCATGCTGATACTTGCACCATATTATAACTTTCTTATCATCTGGTAATTCTGATATTATTTCTAACAAAGTTTTAATACGTGGATTATTTTGAGGTTCATTAAAAATAAATTTATTGTTCATTGTAATACCAGATATTACTTTTTGCAAAGCAGTAAATAATTGGAATAAAGTGTATGATTCAAATTCTTCTACTGTAATATTCATTAGTATTTCATCCATAGTGTAATGATAAATATCTCTTTGCTCCCAAGTCATATCTACCCATCTGCTGGAATAATTTTTTTCCGGTAAATCCATACATTCTTTTTTAGTAACTTGATAACTATATGGTGCTATTTTTCTGCTTAAATAATCTGTATTATGTGCCCTAACTATCATCCCTGGATATTTTTCACTATATTCTAAATGATTGGCTGCAAAACTCCAAAATGACCTGTATCCCAATATTCTCCAATCCAATAATTTCCACTGTGAATATAAATCTTGTTCAGTATTTGTAATTGGTGTGCCATTTAAAATAAGTTTATATTCGCATTGTTCGCCATATTTAAGTATTCTTTTTGTTCTTTTAGCTTCATAATTTTTAATTAAACTTGATTCATCTACTATTAGAAAACAATTCCTTCTATTAATTAAATTATACAATTTAAAATTTATTCTATCAGATTGAGACACACTTTCAATACCACAAATATAAATATGTGCTTGCCAGTTTCTGATTTTATCCGGTTGTACTAACTCATAACTACATTTATCTATATGTTTATTAATTTCATTTTCAATAGTTTTCTTAACTGATACAGGACACAACCACAATATACAATCAACTTTATTAGCTTTTATTCTGTCTATTGCTAATTCTAAAGCCACTCTTGTTTTGCCTGTGCCCATTTCCATTAAACAGGCTCCAACTTTAATTTTTGATAATTTATTATATGCTTTTTTCTGATGTTCCATTTTTTCTGTAACAAATTCAAGCATACTAATCATCCCTTAAATCAGATAATATCCCATCATCACTTTCTAAAATTTCTTTTAATCCATCTTTGCTCTCTTCTTTTTCTTTGCTATCAGCAGGATTAACCTTTGTAGCTTTTCCCTGCATAATTTTATATTCTTTTTTAGCTACTTCCAGTAATTCTTTAGCACCAGGTGAAAATTTAAAATCAAATAAATCTGCAAATTC
>CAZGMM010000166.1:0-3933 GCA_964526845.1 uncultured Halanaerobiales bacterium
GTTTTTGTCATCAATACTCAACCCCTTAATTTAAGTTTTATTCTTATTGTATTTAATTTATACAAAAGTTAGAAATTTCCTTCTTTTTTATCACTTTTATTCCTGAAATTACAACGTTTTTATATATTTTTCTGCCTTTTCCCAGTAAAAAACTGGTTCCAATCGCCCTTACTCCTCTCGAATGCTATATATAAGTAAAGACAGGCTGTTGCGGCTCCAAATACTAAAACCAGTAAAAACCAAACGAAAAATTTAATAAATTGTTCCTCCCGATAATAGATCCAGCCCGAAAATATTAAAAACATGATATAAATATCAATTAAGGTCACCTTGCCCCAGATCATCGAAAGAATAATGCCGCCTTCACCGGAAAAATCTCCATATATAAATCCGCTTATGATAGCTGCTGACATGATTATAAAACCTAAAAGGGATAGATATTTAGCTACCTTCATTTTTTTACACTTCCCATCTTACTATTTATTTAGGAAACCAGGGGAAAAACTTATTGGTATGCTTAGCATATTCTTGAAATTCTTCATCATCTGCATACCTTTTCTCTAAAAGAGGTACCCCAGAAACATAAAGTAGTAGATAAGTTATTGTAATCGGACTGATCACAAAGTACCAGCTGTTTGGTATAGAAAGACCTATGATGAAAATTCCCCACCACATGGTGGCTTCTCCGAAATAGTTAGGGTGTCTGGTATAACGCCAGAGTCCTTCTTTCATAATATGGCCTTCCTTTTCTGAGTCTGGTTTATTAATATAGTCCTTAAGCTGTTTGTCACCAAGTGCTTCAAAGGTAAAGCCAACTACCCAGATCACAATACCTAAAGCATCGAACACTGTAAAGGCTGCCCCTGGATTGGAGTTGATATTAATAACTGAAGATACAATTATAAATAAAAGTATCCCCTGTAAGACAAATATCTGGAAAAAAGACCTTAAATAGAAGTTATTCCATTCTTCCCTCCACTTTGCGTAACGAAAATCTTCCGGTTTACCCTTATTTCTTTTGTAGATATGGTATGATAGTCTAAGTCCCCAAATTGTAACCATTAAAGTTACAATAATGGACCTAAAATTAATATTACCGGTATTAATTAATACAAAGTAGGAAGTTAAGACAAAACCAAGTCCCCAACCAATATCAACAACTGAGTTGTTCTTTTTGACAACTGCAATTATGAAAAACACAATAAAATATGCCAATATAAACAATAAGGTCTGCACAAAAATTGAACCCATTACTAATCATCTCCTTTTTTTGTCATTAATGATATAGCTACACTGTTACGTCCGGCACTTAGTCCTATGACAGGAGATATATCTTCAATATAATCAGGTTCTTTTCCTATAAGTTGGGTGAACATCTTTTTATATCGTTGCGCTCTCTCAATACCATCTCCATGTACAATAGAATATCTCTTTATTCCGGCCTCTTCCATATGGTCTTTTACAATCTGTTTGATCTTTTTGTTATTGCCTCTTTTACTAAACGCTTTAGCAAAGGCTATACCATTGCCTTCTTCATCAAGAGAAACGATCGGTTTAAGATTTAATAGGCCGGCTAATTTACCTTTAAGGGGACTAACCCGACCACCTCTTACCATGTATTCAAAGTTATCTACACTTACGTAGATATATAGATTATGCTTGATATTCTCTATATAATCAACTATCTCTTGATAATCCCATCCTTCTTTAATCTTTTCAGCAGCTTCCATAACTAAAAGGCCCTGAGCACCGGAATCAAGTTTTGAGTCGATTATTGTTATCTTGGTACCATTTTGTATATTTCCTGCTGCACTCTGCACAGAGTCATAAGTTCCACTTAAATTACTAGAAACTGTTATAATTATTATGCCCTCATAATGGTCAGCTAAAAAGGATAGTTTATCTTCGACCGTTTTCACAGATGGTTGGGCTGAGGTGGGATACTCCTCTGCCTCATCCACCAGATCATAGAAATTATCGGAGGTAACTGTTACTTTATCCAGATAATTAGTTTGGTCTACTACTAAATTTATCGGTATCATATTGATCTGATTGTTATCCATGTAATTTTTCGGTAAATCTGCAATTGAATCGGTTACAAGGGCGATATTAGATATCCGGTTATACTTAACATTGTATTGAATAAGCATGTCATCCACTTTTTGATCAATTATGGTGCTGTAATTGTTGAGATCCGCAAAGAATTCAGCCGGTTCATTGGTGTGGATATGGATCCTCATTTTGGCTGAAGTACCGGCAATTATTAAAGAGTCTCCTAAATGACTTAATTCTTCTCTTATTTCAGGGATCTCTTTTTTGACATCTTCGATATAAGCTTCTGTACAGTATCTATATTCAAGTTCTTCTTCTTCACTAACTGCCGCCTCTTCATTTTCTAATACGATATCATAGTGGTTTATATCCTGAATTTTACCTGTCCTGATAAATTCTAAGATACCGGAAAGAAAGTAAACAAAGCCTAATGCCCCCGAATCAACAACATGTGCCCTTTTTAATACCTCCAGGGTATTTTTGGTATTATCCAGCGATTTTCTAGCGGTCTTTAACGATTCGGACATTAATTCCTCAAAATCATCGGTTTTAGCCCTTAATTCTTCTAATGATTTAGACCAATCCTTCATAACTGTAAGCATTGTACCTTCCACCGGTTCACTGATAGCTTGATAGGTATAGTCCACAGCATTATCGATCATTTCGGCAAAATTATCTACAGTTAATCTCCTTTCGGCCTTTAAATTTTCTTTTAATCCATTGATAAACTGGGCAAAAATAATCCCAGAGTTACCAATAGCTCCTTTTAAAGCCGCATCCCCCATTGAATTTAAGGTTGTCTTAACGGATTTATCGGCTATCACATTTTCCATAACCATATTTAAGGTACGCGAGAGATTAGTACCCGTATCTCCATCCGGTACAGGAAAGACATTGATTTTATTAAGCTCTTTTCTATTTTCAATTACTTCTTTTGCACCTGAAATGAAGGCATAATAGAGCCTTTCACCGTTTAAATATTTAATCTTCATCGAAACCACCTTTATTCTTTAATAAATGATTTTAGCCAACTTATTGTCTCTTCATCCAATCCATAATACTCTTTTTCTTTTTCTAACAATTCTTTCCCTTCCCTGGTACCAACAAAATAATTTAAACGAGCAGTTAAAGTAGAATTAATAAAGTTCATATCTTTCGGATAATATTTTTGTACTTCTTTCATCAATCTTGAAAAACCCTGTAGTTGGTATTTTTGATGGTAAAACTCTGCATAGTAGAACTTGTCATATTCTTTTAACTGGGTATATAATGTTTTATTTTCTTTTAATTTTTCTACATAATTTTGGTATATTTCTTTTTGGTCTTGATTATGATAAAATACTATCGATTTGTATTGAGTGCTGTAGGGCTTTACAAAAGGATTATGGTTTTCAAAAAATATCTCTAAAAGCTCTTTATATGAAATTGCGGCCGGATCATATTCGATTTGGATAGTTTCAGTATGGTCACCCAGATTATGGTAGGTGGGATTTTCCTTATCACCACCTGCATAACCAACCCTTGTTTTCCAGACCCCTTCAACACCGCCAAATACAACATCCGGTCCCCAAAAACATCCCATAGCAAAGGTCGCTGTCTTTAAATCGTCCGGTCTCATTTTATCAATAGGAGGTTTTTTGGCTTCTTCTGCTGCCATTCCAACCTTACTTACTGTTAAAACCAATAACAAAGAAATTAATAATATATAAAATGTATTCATTTTATCCACCTCTTATACGATTTGTAATATTTACTATACTAATCGTATAATATAATGGTGGATAATTCAGTAAAATACTTACTATTTATAATAAGGTTGGTAAGCCTAGTGAACCACCTCCGAGACAAGCAACGGAGGCTTCTCTTGCTTCGCACACCCTA
>CAZGMM010000167.1:0-3892 GCA_964526845.1 uncultured Halanaerobiales bacterium
GCTAATAATATTTATTATTTTTGGATAATGTTATATAATATACCTAAAGAAGGATAAAGGGGGAAATAAATTGGGTAAAAATCAAAAGAAATATCTACTTGATACTAGTGTTCTTTTACATGATAGTGAATCAATATATAATTTTGAAGACAATGAAATCATTATACCAAGAGAAGTCCTATTGGAATTGAACAAAAAGAAGGTTTCTGATGATCAGGTGGGTAAAAATGCCCGGGATATTATTAGAAACTTAAGAAAAATATTTATGAATAATATTGATGAAAATATCTTTGATTTTAAAATCCAAGAAAATTTAAGCAAAAATATTTCTTCCGGCGGCAAGATTACACTTCATTTTGATAAGAACTTCTTTTATCCCTACCATGAAATCAATGAAAATGGTAATTCAAAAGAACTCTATCATAAATACCTACAAACAAATAATCAGATTAATAATCATATTAAAAATTCTACCGACCTTAGATTGATACATATTGCACGCAGTAATGAAGCTACTTTAGTTACTAAAGATTATACTCTCCAGCTTTTAGCCATGCAGCTCGGGGTGCCTGTAGAAGACTATACAACAGACCAAACCCTGGTAACTGAAAATTACAAAGGATATAAAAAAATGTCGGTTTCTCCTGAATTAATTGATGAATTATATGATAAAAAAGAAGTTAATCTATCTGAAATAAATGGTGACCCTATCCAAAATCAGTTTATAGAGCTTGTTTCTTTTGATAACCAGCAGACTGCCCTTACCCGCTATTATGATTCCAAACTTAACTTAATCAGGAAAAACCACTATACACATGGCGTTTCTCCCCGAAACCGGGAACAAATATTCGCCTTTGACCTTTTAATGGATGAAAACATATCCCTAATTACAATTTCGGGCATATCTGGTACGGGAAAAACCATCCTTTCCCTGGTAACAGGTTTGGAACAAGTTTCTAATATGAATAAATACAATAAACTAATAATAACAAGACCAACTGTTTCAGTTGGTAATGAAATTGGTTTTCTACCCGGTACCTTAGAAGAGAAACTAAGGCCCTGGATGAAACCAATTTATGATAATTTCGACTTTATAACTGATGGAAATGGTGAAGAAGTTATTGAAGGACTCAAATCATATAACAAACTGCAGATAGAACCTTTGCAGTATATAAGAGGAAGGTCTATCCCTCAGCAGTTCATGATTATTGATGAAGCCCAAAACCTCTCTCCCAAGCAGATTAAAACAGTAATCAGCCGGGCCGGGGAGGGGACCAAAATTATCCTGACCGGAGATATTGAACAAATAGATGAACCGTATCTTTCCAAGAGTTCAAACGCGCTATCTTATGTGATAGATAAATTCATGAACCAGGACAATTACGGCCATGTTGAATTAATCAAATCAGAAAGATCACGTCTCGCTGAACAAGCTTCTAAATTGCTTTAGATATTTGTTTTATATTATCTTAATATAGAAAAAAGGAGATCAGGATATCCTGGTCTCCATTTTTTATTACCTCTTTATAAAATTATTTACTTGTTTTTAATAATTTAATACCACTATTATTCTCGAACAAAAGCAACACAGCGGCCAATGCTTGCCTCCATGTCAACTCCTCGCCAGGGAAAAAATCCAATTAGCATCCTCTGATTACTTAATTTATCTATTTCCCCCCCTAAGTTTTCAGCATGAATGATTCCTTCCGGAAACAATTTGGTGTGCATAAACTGCCTACTATCTTTATGAGAAAATATTTCATCTAAAGGTTTACCGAGATGCTCTTCGGCTTCTTTAGCCAAATCAGGTCTCAAGGTCCTACAAACTGTATTCATGGGGTGATCGGCCGCTCCACAGTCTACTCCGATCCATTTCAACTTCTTTTGAATAGCCCAATCAGCAAACTCCATATTGGGTCCAGGATGTTTCATAAAATATCTTTCTTCATCGGCTTCCGGTTGGTCCCAACTATATCTATGATAACCTGTGTTAATTATTAAAATATCACCTTTTTTTACTTCAACTCTTTCTTCTACCATTTCAGAAGTATAAATATCATAATCTCCCATTATATCACTGAGGTCGACAACTACACCTTCACCAAATAAATCTTGTATTGGAATACTTGCCATATCTCGACCGGCTGACCAAAAATGCCTTTCACTATCTAAGTGAGTCCCTATATGGTTAGGGGTCTTGATTATCTGTCCGTTGACCCTTTCGGTAGACAGCCTCTTAAAATATTTAATTTCAAAAGGTTTAAAGGTCGGCCAGGGTGGTGTTGAAACTCCTATTGGTTGTGTTAGATCAAATAATTTCAACTCTTCACCTTCTCTTTTAATTTTATCTTACAAATCTAATATTAGTCCCACCGAACACAGAAGCAACTTTCATCTTTATAAATTTTTCATCTTCGGTAGTAATATTAGTATAATTAAGGTCTCCAAAACTAACAGAATTTCCATTTGGTACGGTTGCCTTACCAAAAACTGAAGAAGCTTCTATCCTAACTGGTTTATCTGAAGCAAGCAAAATCTCACTTGCCCCGAAAATGGTATTAATTTCAATCTGGTTACTAACATTCTCCAAATTAATATCTGTTAAATCAATTGTACCACTTCCAAACAAAATAGTATACTCCTTTTCTATATTATTTGCTACTTTAATATTGGTATTTGAAAAAATGATAACATTATCTTCTGGGATAAAAATACCCCCGCCTACAAGAATTGCCGCACCTACATAAATTATTAAAAGACCGATAATAATTCTACCAAAAGGAATATCAATATTAAAAGATCTCAATAAGGCAGCTATACCAACTAAAATAAATAATACTCCCAAAAAGGTACCACCTAATAAGTTGTTAAATCTCACCTTTTTACCACCTCCCATTATTATATTCTCTATATTTAAAAATCTACCTTTAACAAATAATAAATAAAAAAATAACCCAGCCTTTTTATTAGCTGGGTAAATAAATATTTTTATATTTTAAATTTTATCCCTTATAACCTTGGCCATAACCACCATTTCTTTCTAAACCATTCTTAAAAGCCCTTAAATGGTTTTCCGAACCTCTTTTTAACTCTGCAAAGACTTCTGCTACCTCTTCCGGCAAGTCCTTAGTTAAAAAGTTTTCATACATTCCAATATTGGCAACTTCGGCCTCTACTCCGGTTTGTAAAGCTGCCTCTATATCAGCTGGTAATACAACATGCTCATCCGAAGTATCTTCCGGAATAGCTATCTCATATTTTTCAAACAATGGTATTAATAATTGAATATGGTATTCTTCTGCTTTAATGATATTACTAAAAGGACGCTGTTTGCCGTATTCATTCATAATTAACTCATATTCAGCTCGGGCCAGATATTCATCTTGGATTGCATATACTAACATTTCCTCTAATGTATATTCCTCAGCCTGTTTTGCCCCTTCAGCCCCATAATCATCAACCGCTAAAACTCCAACTGAACTTAAAAACAAACTCCCGATTATTGTCAAAATTACAAACCAAAATAGTTTTCTTTCAAATAATTTTTGCATTTTTAAACCATCTCCTTTATTAGCTTAACTTTATTATAAAAGGAGATAATGAATTAATTATGAATTTTAAATTATTTTTTGATATTGAATCTCAAATTTAAATTGGCAGCTTGCTTGGAATTTATCCAGCTGTTAAAACTTTCTAACTCCAAGTCCTTATTTAATACTTTATTGGACATCTCAATTCCAAATCTAAATACATATTCCCCGCCTTTATAACGGCTTGTGGTAAAATGCATTACATAATTATCCCGGGGATAATAATAATCAAGGTGTTGAGAGAAGTCTAACGTCCAACCAGTGCTATCATGTCTAGATGTATTTTTAAAAACTAAAACATT
>CAZGMM010000168.1:0-3813 GCA_964526845.1 uncultured Halanaerobiales bacterium
CAGCTAATTGTCTTAATCCTATATCAATACCCATAATATTAGTATTATTATTATTACTTTTATTAGGAATTTTAATAGTTACAGCAAAATACCATTTACTTTTTATCAATTTTAAACAAAAATACTCCCCACAAAATTATTCACTTGGGGAGTATATAAATAATTCGTGAAACATAAAATTCATTATTTGCTTCCTTCTAAAACTAAAACTGATGTAATACAAAACTAATCATATGATCTCAACAAGTTTTAACAGTGGAAAATTATATTTCAGATTATGGTTTGACCAGTTCTACCCTTCGATTTTGTTCTCTCCCATCTTCTGTTTCATTGGTTGCTTTAGGTGCAAGTGGGCCAACTCCAAAGGAGTTAAGCCTGCTTTCATCAATATTATAATCATTAACAAAAACTTCTACCAGAGATTCGGCTCTTCTTTCTGATAGTTCTATATTATATTCTAAATCACCGGTACTATCGGTATGTCCTACAACATTAAGTTTAAGATCAGGATTTTCTTTTAAAAGTTCTGCAATTTTTTCTATTGTTGGTTCTGATTCATCTTTAATTTTAGCACTATCTACATCAAAGTGGATTCCGTAAATTGCAGCTTTACCTTTACTCTTTATATCTTGCATAACTCCTTCAATACTAATCAAATCAGTTTGAAGATCTGTTTCTTCAATAATTACCTGGAATACTGCCGGCTGTCCGTCAGGCCAACTTCCTCCATAAAATCCATGTTTGGCAGTGAAAAGTGAAATATAAACATCACCTTCGGCCCTACTCAATTTTGCCGCAAGATAGCGCCCACTTTCTTTATCTGCCCACACTCCCTCAAAGTGAGTTTCAGAAGCATCCTTAAAGTCTATCCCGTTATAGAGTGGACTCTTAAAATCCTCATCAATATCTCCATTTTTCTTAGCTATTATTTCAAAATTGTTATCTTTTAAAGCACGCTCATAATTTCTGAATATTTCCAGCGAAGAACGTTTTTTAGGTACCATATAGAAATGCTGTGTCATCTTACCCTCAACTCTTAAATCTTTTTCAGCAAATTCTTTATATTCTTCACCAAATTCTGCATCTTTTAATTCACTTAAAGGTAGAGTATATTCATCATAATTCTTGCTCTCATAAAATCTGATATAGGAACCGGGAAAACGAGAAATCAAAGGATGATCTATACTATCTGTAACATCTTTATTTGGGGTGTCTTCCGAAAAAGCTGCTTCTGTAGTTTCTTTTGTATTTTTGCTTTTAAAATCTTTATCTATTTCAATTAAATCAGTTTGAAGATCTGTTTCTTCAATAATTACCTGGAATACTGCCGGCTGTCCGTCAGGCCAACTTCCTCCATAAAATCCATGTTTGGCAGTGAAAAGTGAAATATAAACATCACCTTCGGCCCTACTCAATTTTGCCGCAAGATAGCGCCCACTTTCTTTATCTGCCCACACTCCCTCAAAGTGAGTTTCAGAAGCATCCTTAAAGTCTATCCCGTTATAGAGTGGACTCTTAAAATCCTCATCAATATCTCCATTTTTCTTAGCTATTATTTCAAAATTGTTATCTTTTAAAGCACGCTCATAATTTCTGAATATTTCCAGCGAAGAACGTTTTTTAGGTACCATATAGAAATGCTGTGTCATCTTACCCTCAACTCTTAAATCTTTTTCAGCAAATTCTTTATATTCTTCACCAAATTCTGCATCTTTTAATTCACTTAAAGGTAGAGTATATTCATCATAATTCTTGCTCTCATAAAATCTGATATAGGAACCAGGAAAACGAGGAATCAAAGGATGATCTATACTACCCGTAACATCTTTATTTGGAGTGTCTTCCGGAAATGCCAACACCGGTGTCAGAAACATAAAAATAATTATTGTAGTTACCAAAATGAACAAAAATAAATTTCTGTTACTTTTACTCATATTATCAAATCTCCTTTTTTAAATTTAGGCGCAAGAACCTTTCAGTTTATCTTTATAGATATTACGACGGGACAAATTCTATACATCTACTGATCGAATGATACTTAATTTACCGTAATTCGATCTTCTTAATCTCAAATTGACCTTCTTCAAATTTTGCTTCATCCTCTTTCAAGGTTATATAATCAAAACTTACCGCCACTAATAATTTACCAAAATCAGCTAGCTCCATAGTTCCTGACTTCAATCCATATTTAGCTAGATTATTTCCCTTTATTTTAATTATATCAACTTCTTTTTCTCCTATCAATCCTTGACTTTTTGTGACTTTTCCCTCAGAAGCAATTTCTTCCAAATTCAACTTTTCAAAAAAATAAAAAGGAAAGAAAACAGACTGTAACATTTTCTCTTTCATTGTATCAACCATTGCAATTGGTATTTCTTGTCCCTCCTGTACTATTCTTATAATTTCATCATCCTCAAGCCAGAATTTCATTTGGGAAGACTGCACTGCCTTCATTTCTGAAGTTTTAATAGAAGACTCAATAAAAAGTTTGTCTGCCTGAACACCTTGTACTTCTTCTATACCCTGATATTGGAACTCTACTATCAATTCTTGTACTTCTTCTCCCTCATTAAAGGCCTTAAAATTATATTTAAGTCTGTCAAAGGTATCAATTATATCTCGTAATTTGGTGGGTGTTTTAAATTTATCAAATGGTATTTCACTACTATCCTGAGCTTGAAGTAAATTCGGTGTTAGTACTAAAATTAAAAACAGTAAAACAACAAAAACTAAATATTTCTTAAAATTAGTCATTTTTTACCTCCTTTAGTATTATTCGTATTGTTTAATTCCGGAAAGCATTAATAGCCTTTCAGGCTCCATACGTTAATTTTTCACCATCCTGAAGTAAGATTAGAGTACTGTTCAGGATTTCCTCATATCTCTTCTGCTTATCACCATCATTAAAAAACAGTTGCAAATTTCCATCCAATGTTGTATAGGTCATTCTCCTGCTATCCGAGCTAAAATTTGCTATTCCTTGATTACTTAAATCAGGCACAGTATATATATTCATAACGTTTGCTATTAACAATTTTAAGGTTTTTATTATATCCCTTTAATATTAGTGAATTATTATTAAAATACTTCATGGAAAAAGAAAAAATTCCTGCAAAATTACAAGTTTAATTATTATTAGTATTTAAAACAACTCGGATGTTTATGGCAAACTAAAAGTGACTTAAAAAAATAGTTTAAATTGATCCATCTTGATATAAACTATCAATAATAATATCATTATGGGTGGTGAAAAAAATGAAGTTTCTCCATAAAATTAAACTTATAGTTTGGGCTGTTTTTTTCGTTTTAGTAGCCTTTTAAACTTTTATAATTCAGGGTAGAATGCATTCTTATTATGTTTTTAATAAACTGCAATATATAAAAATATTTTTTGTCTTTCTTGTTTTCCTTTTTAGGATTATTGTTTGAATTGTTTCAGAAAATCAAATGATTTTTTAAGAATTAATTCATAGTATTTATTATAAAGATCAAACAACCTTTAATTGATTATTCCTATTAATCCGCTTTCTTCTTTCAATAGCTTTTTTGTGTCTCTGTTTTCTTTTGGTAATAATTTGCTCAACAAAAAATAGCCCTTCTTTTGAGGGGCTATTACTTATGCTAATCTCTTAATTTTGTTATTTCTATTTATATTTTAACTTTTATTCTTATTTTCTACGCTGAGATTTTGCTGAATTATTATTAAATTAATGCTATTGTCTGTGGATATAAAAATGCTATAAGCCCTAATATATTAGTACATAGAAATGGTAGACCATCGGGGACTCGAACCCCGAACCTACTGATTAAGAG
>CAZGMM010000169.1:0-3788 GCA_964526845.1 uncultured Halanaerobiales bacterium
TATTTTATGCCATTATATGAAAAGTTATCGACAATAAGTAATGTTATCACAGAACCCATATCTTGTCAAGTAATTTTCGGTCAAATAAATATATATTTTAATACTGCAAAAAGTGCCCTAATAAAAGGGCACTTTTAGTAACATCGAAACTTTATTTCATTTTGTTTGTCTTACTTAAGTACTACAGTAGCTCCAGCTTCTTCGAGAGCTTCTTTCATATTTTCTGCTTCTTCTTTGCTGAGTCCTTCTTTGACATTTTGAGGTGCGTCGTCAACAACAGCTTTAGCTTCTTTTAAGCCTAAACCGGTTAACTCTCTAACAGCTTTGATTACCTGAATTTTCTTGCCACCAATTTCTTCTAAGTAAACATCAAATTCAGTTTGCTCTTCTTCTTCTGCACCGCCAGCGGCTCCACCAGCTGCAGCAGCAACAGGAGCAGCAGCGCTTACACCAAACTTGTCTTCTAATTCTTCAACTAATTCAGCCAATTCTAATACAGACATATTTTCAATTGCTTCAATAATTTCTTCTTTATTCATCTTTGTTCCTCCTTAAAAAATTTTTATTCTTTTTGATCCTTAATTTGACTCAATACACTTACTAAGTTCCTCATATTTCCACTAAGTACATTTACAAAACCAGTGATGGGAGCTTTCATACTAGCAAATGCTTTTGCAAGTAATTCTTCTCTAGATGGAATCTTTGCTAATGATTCAACCTTTTCTTTACTGATCACTTCACCATTTAAGTAACCGCCTTTAATTTCGAGCACTTCATGCTCTTCTGCAAAATCATCTAAGATCTTGGCAGGAGACACCACATCTTCAATCCCAAAAGCAATAGCGGTCGGTCCACTGAAAAATTCAGTGATTTCGGATAGATCAGAATTATTTGCTGCAATTTTAGCCAAAGTATTCTTTACAACTTTGTAATCAACTCCAGCTTCTCTTAACTTTGCTCGTAATTCTGTCATCTCTGCTACATCTAAACCAATATAATCAGTAACTACCATTGATTTAGCTTTCGAAAATTCCTTTTCTAATTCCTTTACAGCTGCTTCTTTATCAGGTCTTGCCATCTATATCACTTCACCTCCCTGTATTTGCCCATCTGTACGATAATTAAAATAGTCTAACAAATAAAAAAACCTGCCATAGATAGGCAGGAGATTTTTAAGGTAATGTCAATCCACATGTAGAGTATACATGGAAATTGATTTTACTTAGATAACCTCGGCGGGAAAAGTTTAAGTCATTGCTGACTCCCACTATCCATGGTTAGACTATATTTTATTATTACCAAGAATAAGCATAACACTTATTGATAAGTATGTCAATAAATTATCTACCAATTAATTTCAAGGCTGCATTCGGGTCAATCTTAACTCCAGGACCCATGGTGGAAGATACTGTAATAGATCTAAAGTATTTTCCTTTTGCAGCAGCAGGTCTTTCAATCATTAAAACATCCATGATCTTTTTGAAGTTGTCAACTAATTCGTCAACTTCAAAAGAAGCTTTTCCGATTGGTAGATGCATATTACCGTCACTGTCAACTCTATATTCTAACTTACCAGCTTTAAATTCTTCAATAGATTCAGCTAAATCGAATGTAACGGTACCTGCTTTAGGGTTAGGCATTAAACCTTTTGGACCTAGGATTCTACCTAAAGGACCAACTACACTCATCATATCAGGTGTAGCAATAGCTAAGTCGAAATCCAACCAACCCTCTTCAATTCTTTCAGCTAAATCTTCCTGGCCAACTACATCTGCGCCGGCTTCTTCTGCTTCACGAGCCTTTTCACCTTTCGCAAATACAACAATTTTAACTTCTTGACCAGTTCCGTGAGGAAGTACTAAAGTACCTCTAATATTTTGGTCAGCATGTTTAGGATTAACTCCTAATTTTGCTGAAAATTC
Source organism: uncultured Halanaerobiales bacterium (assembly GCA_964526845.1). GTDB lineage: Bacteria > Bacillota > Halanaerobiia > Halanaerobiales > M55B127 > M55B127. The sequence continues at coordinate 1,923 of CAZGMM010000169.1, forward strand.
CACGGTTTCATCAAAATTTGCAGTGGCTGTGTTTTTTGCTAATTCAAGTGCATCCTGTGGTTCATAGAAATTATTTCTATCCACTTTTTCCAAAGCTTCCTCATATCTTCTGCTTTGCTTTGCCATAAAATCTCCTCCTTTGTGGTATTAACGGTTTTTACCTCCCACTGTTTTTACGTGAATTACTCTACTAAAATACCCATACTGCGGGCAGTACCTTCAATCATGCTCATAGCAGCTTCGATATCAGCTGCATTCAAGTCTTTCATCTTTTGTTCGGCAATTGCTTTCACATCGTCTTTACTTACAGTTGCAACTTTCTCTACATTAGGTTCACCTGAAGCTGTTTCAATACCAGCGGCCTGCTTTAGTAAAATGGAAGCAGGTGGTGTTTTGGTAATAAAGTCAAAAGTTCTATCTGCATATACAGTAATTTCAACAGGAATAATTGTACCCTGTTTATCAGAAGTCTTTGCATTAAAAGCCTTACAGAAATCCATAATATTAACTCCATGCTGACCTAGTGCGGGTCCTACAGGAGGGGCTGGATTAGCTTGTCCGCCGGGAATCTGCAGTTTAATCTGTCCTATTACTTTTTTTGCCATGGCATTATTCCTCCTTTCTTATCTCCTAAATCTAATATTACTCTGGTTCAACTTGATCAAAATCAAGTTCAACAGGAGTTTCTCTACCAAACATTGATACCATAACTTTAACTTTCTGTTGTTGAGGATGGATTTCTTGTACGATACCGATAAATTCCTCAAACGGACCATCAGTGACCATCACTTTATCTCCAACTTCAAAATCAATAGTAATTTCTTCTTTTTTCAATCCCATACCGGATAATATATGATCAATTTCATGTTTTTCTATAGGTAAAGGTTTTGTTCCACTACTTACAAAACCCATAACACCTGGGGTGTTTCTAACAACATACCAGGTTTCATCATTCATCTCCATGTGAATTATAATATAACCGGGAAAGATCTTTTTATCAACAACTTTTTTCTTGCCGCCTCTTTTTCTTACCTTTTCTTCCGTGGGAACAAGAATTTCTTTAATCTTATCTGTCATACCGGTAGTCTTTATTCTTTTTTCCAAATTGGCCTTTACTTTCTTTTCATGACCTGAATAGGTATGGACTACATACCAATTAGTATTATCTTCCATTTTTTCTTCCATAATTTAAGGACCCTGAATACAGGATCCTCACCTCCTTAATTACATTATAAAGGGAGTAATAATATTTGTTAGAACTACATCAATAACTCCTATAAAAGCAATTAATGCTGTGACTGTTATTAAAACTACGATAGTATAAGATTGTAGATCTTCTCGGTTAGGCCAGTTAACTTTTCTCAATTCAAGTCTAACTTTTTTTAAAAAGCCACCTATTTTTCCCAAAAAACCTAATTTGGCCACTTAAATCACGTCCTTATTATAGTTATTTAAAAATTAATAAGCTTGATTTCTATTTGGTCTCACGATGTAATGTGTGTTCTTTGCAGTGCTTGCAGTACTTTTTAATTTCTAATCTACCACGCATACTCTGTTTATTTTTCGTGGTGGTATAGTTTCTATTCTTACATTCTGTACATTCTAATTTAATTTTTTCACGCATGGTGCCACCCCCTCAGTTGGCCAATATTGGTTCCTGTATTTATATATAAAATAGATTAATTTCTTGTGATTACAGCCTTAATTACTTTATCATATATATATGTAAAAGTCAACAAGTTTTAAAAAGCATGTGCATTGCGCACATGCTTTTTTTATACATCAGTTTTTTTAGTTAAGGGTTTAAAACCTACTCAATTATTTCAGTTACAACACCAGACGCTACAGTATGTCCGCCTTCACGAA
>CAZGMM010000170.1:0-3785 GCA_964526845.1 uncultured Halanaerobiales bacterium
TGAAACTTGTTAAGAACTGTCAGGGTCTGCTGTTCACTTTTCAAGGTTCTAAAAGAACTAGAGTGTAACATTATTATTATAACACTGATGAAATATTTAGTCAAAAAAATATAATTATAAATTGTTATAATTTGTGATTTTTTTTGGGGTTTCCTCATCAGCGACGTTAAATATATTATCAGTTTTTAGAGTTGATGTCAAGGGAAGAATTGCATTTTTTCAAGAAAAATTACTTTTTAATTATTCCTCCCCCAATCACATAATCATTCTTATAAAAAACAGCTGATTGTCCAGGTGTAATTGCTCTCTGTTGATCCTTAAAAACTACTTTATAATTTTCTTCCTCTGGATAAACAGCTGCTTTTTTAGCAGGTGAATTATACCTAATTTTACAATCGACTATTATAGGTTCTTCTAATTTTTCATAGTAAACCCAGTTTGGCTCAATTATTTTAAAAGAATTTCTGAAAACATCTTTGTTTTTACCTACAATTACCGCATTATTACCAATATCAAGTTCCACTACATATAAAGGATAGGGTTTTGAAATACCTAAACCCCTTCTCTGGCCGATAGTATAATGGTGTAATCCATCATGTTCGCCCAACTTATTTCCTTCTAAATCTAAAATCGGGCCTGGTTTGCCTATACCTTGATCCTGACTATCTAAAAATTCTATATAATTATTGTCCTTGATAAAACATATATCCTGACTATCGGGCTTATCATGAATTTCTAAATTATAGTTTTTAGCCATATCTCTTATTTGTTCTTTGGAGAAATCGCCCATCGGAAATAATATCTTTTCTAACTGGGCTTGTGACATTCGATAGAGCATGTATGATTGATCTTTATCTTCATACTTTGCCCTTTTCAATAAATGGCGTTTATTATGTTCTATTTTGGCATAATGACCCGTAGCCATATAATCAGCCTTAAATTCTTTGACTTTATCTAATAAAAAATTGAACTTAATTTTCCTATTACATATTACACAAGGGTTGGGTGTCCTTGCCTGTTTATACTGCTCTATAAAATCATCAATAATAGTATCTTTAAATTCTCTGGTGATATTACTGGTATAATGTTCAATATCCAGTTGATCGGCTACATCTTTGGCATCATTAACAGCCTGTCTGTCTTTTTGACTTAAGGAATTTTTCTCCGAAAACATAATAAAAGTTAAACCAATAACTTCATATCCTTGTTCTTTTAAATAAGCAGCAGCAACAGAACTGTCAACTCCACCGCTCATTGCAACTAAAACTTTTTGCATAATGAAACTCCTTTAATTTTCTTTTTGCAGTTCAATGGCTCTCTGTTTTAAATCTTCCAGGGTGATATTAACAAGAAGTTCTTCAATTCTTTCTTTTAATTCAATCCATAACTCATGAGTTGCACATTCTTTAGAAAAATCACATAAAGATTCATCTGCTATACAATCCACAATATTTAAGGGTCCTTCCAAAGCTACCAGAATTTCTTCCACAGTTATATCTGCAGGAGCTTTATTTAATAGATAACCACCGTTAGCTCCTCTTACACTCTTTACAAGGCCTGAATTCCTTAAGTTTACAAATAACTGTTCAAGATACTGTTCTGATATATTTTGTTTTTCTGAAATTATTCGCAAAGGAATTGCACCAGAATTTTCATTTTTGGCAAGTTCGATCATTGCCCTTAAACCATATCTACCTCTTGTAGAAACTTTCATTTTTTAATACCTCCATTATATAGATGAGTAAACCTATCACTATATTATAGTTTATCACTTCACACTTATTATATCAATTAGATATAAATTTCACAAATATAATTTTTTCAAAATTTCAAATTCTACTTTATCTCCTGTCTCTTCAATTAGCTTATTTTTTAAATTATTATATTTTTCAGGGTCTAAATAAAAATATACTTCTGCTCCTTTTTCACTATACTTAGTTTCTTTTATCTTCCCTTTGAAAGCTTCTACCTGGCCAAGCATTGTACCAACAATCTGATAATTCCCCTTAGCTTTTAGGTAGTAGTATAAATCTAATTCTTTTATCCCGGCTTTTTGAATAACCTTTTTGGCTGTACCTCCATAGGCTCTGATCAGTCCACCTATTCCCAACTTGGTTCCGCCGAAATAACGGGTAACAACTATCACTGTATTTACTAGATTTTCTCCTTTGATTGTTTCTAATACAGGCGGACCTGATGATTTAGAAGGTTCTCCGTCATCATCATAATATTTGATATTATCTTCGTCTTTTAAAATTATGTAAGCACTCACATTATGTGAAGCATCATAGTATTTCTCTTTGATAGAAGTTATGAACTGTTCCGCTTTTTCTTTAGACTTCACGTGCTTGATATTACCCCAGAAAATACTGTCTTTGACTTTGTTTTTAACTTCTGAGGTAGAATCAGGTATTTTTATCTGCAGATCCATTTTATCACCCAGGTTCATTATCTTTATCCTTTAATTTTTTCAGAAAATCCCTTAATCTTTTTTCATTACCTGAATCACTGAACTCAAAAAATTTCTGTTTATCTATTTCTTCGGGGAAGTAATTTTGCTTTACATAATTGTTTTTATAATTATGGGGGTATTTATATTCTATTCCCCTCCCTAAATTCTTTGCACCTTTATAATTAGAAGATCTTAGATGCACGGGTACTGTACCGGTAGGATTATTTCTTACAAACTCCAAGGCCTTGTCTATAGCTTTAACAGCAGTATTACTTTTGGGAGCTGAGGCAATATATATAACGGCCTCTGCCAGTGGTATTCTCGCTTCCGGTAAACCGACCTTATTTACCGCCTCAAAAGCTGCATTAGCCACCAGAAGGGCCTGGGGATCTGCTAAACCCACATCTTCAGCTGCGTGAATAATAATCCTTCTGGCAATGAATTTAGGATCTTCTCCCGCTTCTATCATCTTTGCCAACCAAAAAAGGGCTGCATCAGGATCAGAACCGCGCATACTTTTGATCAAGGCAGAGATATTATCATAGTGATTATCACCTTTTTTGTCATAGTTCAATGATTTTTTCTGAAGTGCTTCTCTTATAATATCCTTAGTTATTAAGATCTTACCCTCACTATTAACGGGAGTTGTTAATACAGCCGATTCCAATGTGTTTAAAGCTACTCTAGCATCACCTTCTGAAATTTTTGCGATAAAATCAATAGTATCCTCATCTATCTCAATATTATAATCGGCCAGACCTTTTTTTGAATTTAGAGCATCATTGATGATATTAATAACATCTTCTTTATTTAAAGGCTCTAATTGAAATATTCTAGACCTCGATAAAAGGGGTGAGTTTACTTCAAAATATGGATTTTCTGTGGTTGCACCGATCATAATTACAATCCCTTTTTCTACAGCAGGTAATAAAGCATCCTGCTGAGCTTTATTAAATCTATGTATCTCATCTATAAAGAGGATCGTCCTTGTATTATAGAGGTCTTTTTTCTCTTTAGCCTCTTTTATAATATCTCTTATATCCCCCACCCCTGAGGTTACCGCATTTAAAACTTTAAAATCCGAATCAGTGTTCTCTGCAATTACGGAAGCAATACTAGTCTTGCCAGTTCCCGGTGGGCCATAAAGTATTAAGGATTGGATTTGATCAGCCTCAATTGCTCTCCTTAAAATTTTATTTTCACCTAGAATATCAGCCTGTCCGTAGATATCATCGAGAGATTTTGGCCTCATTCTGTAAGCCAAAGGCTGTTGATGATTATCATTATTTTTATTATTTTCAGAAAACACTGGAAATTATTCAGTAGTTGTTTT
>CAZGMM010000171.1:0-3768 GCA_964526845.1 uncultured Halanaerobiales bacterium
TTATTAACTGTTACTATGCCAGCATCTATTACTTCTTGTACTGGTTTAGATGCTTTATCTCATGCTGTAGAAGGTATGACTTCAAAAATTTCTACTCCCATAAGTGAAGCATTCGGAGTAAAGTCTGTTAAGTTTATTTTATCAAATTTAGAAAAAGCTTATAAAGATGGAGAAGATTTAGAGGCTAGATACTATATGTCATGGGCATCGTCATTAGGTATGTTAGCATATGTAAATGTAGGAGGTTTATATGCACATAGTTTTTCATATGTAATGACATCTCATAATAATTGGCCACATGGATTAGGTTGCGGCTATAGTCTCCCCTATACTTTAATGTATAATTTAGACCATATTAAAGATATATTATCTGAAGTATCAATTTCTGCAGGGATTGCTTCAGCTGAAGATAATAAAGAAACAGCTGCTAAAAAAGCAATTGAAGCAATGCAAGAATTGGCAGAAAAAGTAGGCGTCAATAAATGTCTAAGTGAATTTGAAGTTGAAAAAGATGACCTTGATATATATGCAAAAGAATTAGTAGAAAATTATTATAGAGCAAATAATCCTAGAGATTTAGATTTAGAAAATGCTAAAGCATTATTAGAAGATATGTGGAATGGGGAGTTGAGATATAGATAAGGAGGTTTATTATGGCGGAGAAGTTATATGGCTATGCCGGAAAACAATTGAGAGTTTCTTTAAATGAAAAAAAGATTAAAAAAGAGAAACTCGACCTTGAAACAATGAGAAAGTTTTTAGGTGGTTCTGGTTATGGAATTAAATTACTATATGATGAATTAGATGCAAATATTGATCCCTTAGGAGAAAGCAACAAATTACTATTTATGACTAGTCCCCTTACTCAAAGAGTTGTACCTGGCGGAGGGAGTTTGGAAGTATGTTTTAAATCACCACTGACCAATACATGGGGAGAATCCAGAGTTGGAGATGAATTTGGCTTTGCACTTCGTAAAGGTGGCTTTGATTTTGCTATTATAGAAGGCAAGTCAGAAAAACCATGTTATTTAGTGTTAGAAGATGGAGAAGTTGAAATAAGAGAGGGTGAAGATCTGGTTGGCCTTTCTTCTTCTGAAAAAGAGAAAAAGATAAAAGATAAATTAGGAGATGACTTTTCTGTTTTAACAATTGGACAAGGTGGAGAAAACCAGGTTCTTTATTCTTCAATTATGATAAACCATAGAGCAGTAGGCAGGGGTGGCGCAGGAGCTGTAATGGGTTCTAAAAACCTCTTGGCTTTTGCTGCGAAAGGTACGCAAGAAATAGAAGCTGCTGATAAAAAGAAATTCATGGAAGCTGTTAGAAATGCTCATCAAACCATTAAAGATACAGTAGGCCCAGAAGGTTGGTCAGCTGATGGTACAACGGGAGGTTTAGTAGGATGTGATGTTGCAGGAGATTTTCCTACAAAAAACTGGAATTCTAATTCATGGGGAAAAGGCGAAGAAATATATGAGTACTTTAAAGAAAATAATTTAGTTGATAGTAAACAATGTTATAAGGGTTGTGTAATAGAATGTGGTAGGATAGCAGAAGTAAAGGATGGAAAATATAAAACTCCAAGGCATGAAGGTACAGAGTATGAGTCTATGGCAGCATTTACAGCTTTTGTTTTAAATGAAGATGTGGATGTAGCGGTTCATTGTGATTATTTATGTAATGAATTTGGTATTGATACTATTTCCACAGGAGCAGCCATTGCATTTGCGATGGAATGTTACGAAAATGATTTATTATCAGAAGAAATAGTAGGAGATATAGATCTAAGTTGGGGTAATTCAGAAGTATTACCTGTAATGGTTAAAAAGATAGCAAATAAAGAAGAAGGCTTAGGTGAATTATTAGCTGAGGGAGTCAAAAAAGCTTCTGAAAAAATTGGTCAAGGTTCAGAAGAATATGCTGTACAGGTTAAAGGTTTAGAAGCCCCGGCTCATGACCCACGCTCCGGTAAAGCTCTTGCAGTTTCATATGGTACTGGAACTAGAGGTTCTTGTCATATTCACCCAGTTGAAGCCATGAATTATGATAATAATAAAAGGGACTTTCAATTACAAGAGTATGGTCTACTAGATCCCAAAGAAGTAGATAGATGGGAAGAAAAGGGTAAAGGAAAACCTTTAAAAATATTACAGGATGGCTGTACTTTACCAGATGTGATGGGAATTTGTAAGTTTTATTTTTATGTAGGCATAGGTGTAAAAGAATATTCCGAAATGTTACAAGGTTTGACCGGATGGGATATTGATGGATGGGAATTATTAGAAATAGGAGAAAGGTCTATAAATCTACAAAAATTATTCAACTATAGAGAAGGGTTTAAAAGAGAAGACGATTTGATCCACCCACGTATGGGTGCAAGACCTAAGTTTGGTGACTATAAGGACAAAGAAGATTGTGTAATTAAAGATTATGATGCTATGCTAGAAGAGTATTATGAAGCTAGAGATTGGGAAAAAGATACAAGTAAGCCAAGTGATAAAAAGTTAGAATCACTGGGACTAGAAGAATATATAAAATAAAAGAGATTAAATTTGTTAAATTACTTGCCATCTTAATATTATTATATGAAGTATTAAATACATATTACTTAAGATGGCAAGTAAAATATATAATCAAGAAAAGCATAATTACAATTTTAGATAACTAATTAATTTGTAGTGTTATATTTTTGTTTTAGTTTTAAATTTTTTAGTTTCCGAAAAATTATTACATCTAATAAGAAAATATATTAAAAATGCGAGATTGTCTTTTTAATGTTTAGATTTTTCAGTTTCTAAAATGATTTATTTGATAATTAATTTAAAAAGATTATAGGTCGAAAAAGGAGTTATACTAGATAGAAAAGGAGGGATGAATTTGTCCCAAGAAAAACGAATTCCAATTGTATTCAAGTTTATAATGAAATGTTCTCAAGTTATGGAATCTATTACTCGTAAGTTAATATTATTATTTATGAGTGTTATGGTTATTTTAGTTGCTTTAAATGTTGTCACGAGGTATACATTCGGTTTTTCTATAGGTGCTTCTTATGAACTATCAATTCATGCTTACATATATACAGTTTATTTAGGTACCGCTTTAGCATTAAAAAAGAGAGCTCATCCCAAGATGAAGTACCTTTATAATAAGATAAAAGGCAAACCTAAAAAAGTAATAATTATAATTAACTTCACTGCTTTGATAGCTTTAATGGTTTTCTTTGCAGTATTTGGATTCATGGAAACTATGGATAAATGGGATATAAATGCAAAAATGTTTGAGTATCCCTTAGGTATTATATTTTTTGCAGTACCTTTTTGTGGTATAATTACACTATTTTTCATAGGTGAAATCTTAATTAAGGGATTTTATTATGACAAAGAAGGAGAGGGTTTCCAATGGTGGTAATATTCATGATGTTTTTATTTATGTTTTTTGTTCTAGTGGGCTTCCCAATATCTTTTAGTTTATTATTACCTTCTCTAGTATATGTATATATCGTTAATCTACCAATGAAAACAATTCTAATAAGACTAATAAATGAATATAATTCCTTTATTTTATTAGCCATACCCTTTTTTATATTAGCAGGTAAAGTTATGAATAAAGCAAAAATAAGTGATAAATTAGTTTTGTTAGCAGATTTATTTGTTGGATCTCTCAAAGGAGGACTTGCTCATATTAATATAGTGGTTAGTATGTTTTTTGGTGGATGTACAGGTACCGCCATATCAGATACTACTGCAGTAGGTTCAATACTTATTCCAG
>CAZGMM010000172.1:0-3694 GCA_964526845.1 uncultured Halanaerobiales bacterium
CTGGTAGCTTTGGTAAGTAAGGTGCCAGCCAAAATATATGAACCCGGGCAGGAAAATGTTTTGGAACATCAAAAAGTAATGGAAAGAATAATGAAAGATAAAACAATAGTACCTTTAAGTTTTGGGACAACCTTTAAAAAACAGGGAGATGTAGTGGAACTTCTTAAACAGACATCTGAAAGTTTGAAAAAGATATTAAGGCAGATCAAAGGAAAAATTGAATTAGGGGTCAAAGTTTTCTGGGATCAGGAAAAAATGATAAAAAAAGCATCTGCAGAAAATACTGATCTGGGCCTATCTGAAAATCCGGGTTATACAGAAAAAATTAAGACCGGGAAAAAAGTTGAATCAGCTCTTGCCGAATATCGCAATCAATATATAGAAGATATTCATCAAAAACTTAAAACCTGTGCTGAAGCTTCCCGGGTTAATGATAATATTACTGATGATATGATCCTCAATGCCGCCTTTCTGGTAGAAAATGAACGGGAATCAGAATTTGATGAAAAGATGAATGAGCTCGGTCAAATCTATGAAGATGAACTGGACTTTAAATATTCGGGACCATGGCCACCTTATAATTTTGTCAATATGAAACTTGAGATAAAGTAAATGGAATTATTACAAATAATTACTCATTTTTCTTAAAGAATGGAGGGTTATATGGGACTTTTAAGCTTGCTTGCAGCTCCGGTCACCGGACCTCTAAAGGGATTTACCTTTGTCATAAGGCAAATTCAACAGTATGTAGAAAAAGAACTTTATGATTTATCACGACTGCAGGAAAAACTACTTAAAGTTCGTATGAATTATGAAAGAGGGCTTATTGATGAGGATGAATATCAGGAAACTGAAACCAGGCTTCTAAAACTAATTAGAGAGGCCCGTCAACGCCAGGAAGCACTTCTGGAGGAAGCAGAAGAAAAAATGAACAATTTAGGAACAGGTCAACAGACCCAGTTGGGGGGGCTTCAGGTTCAGATGAGGGAGGAAGAGGATAATGAAAACCCTTGATCTAGCAAATGATAAATCAAGTAAAGCATTATTACAGCAATCAGAAACAGCTAAAAATAACAAAGGAATTTATGTATACTGTATCATGGAGACCAGACCTGTATTAAATAATTTAGATGATGATTTTTCCTTGTTTTTAATAAATTACCAGAAGTTATATGTTTTAGCCAGTGAAGTATCTACTTCAGAATTTAAAGGACATATTTCAGAAGATAATATTGATATGAAATGGTTGCAAGAAAAAACCAAAAAACACGAAAAGATAGTAGAAAACGTTTTGAAAAGGACCGAACTTTTACCGGTCTCTTTTGGTACTGTTCTAAATAGTGTACCTGATTGTAAAAAGTTTATCAGGAAAAATTATGATTTATTACTAAAATCACTGGAAAAATTAAAATATAAAAGAGAATGGAATTTAAAAGTTACAGTTATTGAAAAAACATTAATCAACAAAATTGAAATAAAGGATGAAAAAATAAAAAATTTAAAGGACAAAATTGAGACAAGTTCTACAGGTACAGCTTATATGTTAAAAAAAAGATTGGAGTCTCTTATAGAAGAACAGAAAGAAAAACATCTTAAACAGGTAGCTGAAAAAATTGAAAGTAATATTATCAAGGTGGTAATAGCAGAAAAAATAAATGAAAGAAAAGGTCCGGAACAAAAAGTAGATGAAGAAATAATTATAGATAAAAATTATCTGGTTCATCAGGATAAAAAAGAAATTTTCATTAAAAACCTGGAGAAAATAGATAAAGACATCCAGAAATATGGGATAAAAATGAAACTAATTGGTCCCTGGCCTGTTTACAGTTTTGTTCCTAAAATAGAATTTGGAGGATAAATATTATGGGTAAAGATGATGATAAGTTAACAAATAAAGATATAGCTTTATTAGATTTAGTAGATAGAATTTTAGCAAAAGGTGTTATTTTAAAAGGGGATATTACCATTTCTGTGGCAGATGTAGATTTGATCTACCTTGGTGTGAAAATACTCTTAGCCTCAGTAGATAAAACAGAAGAATTAAGGGAGCATCAATGGGAGAGAATGAAACAGGGGGAATATTAAAGTGAGTATTTATGCCTATGCTATCAAAGGTTTAGAAGCCAACCATAATCATAAAAAAAATTCATACCGAATTAAAGACCATAAAGTTAAAGAAATTCGTTATAAAAATATTGCTCTAATTGGAGAATTTGTTGAAGATGAAAATCGGAAAATCGGGCTTAAAAATATATTTTTCCATGAGGAAATCGTCGAAAAAATTTGGGAAGATAATCCTACATTACCTGTTAGATTTGGTACTATTTTAGAGGATGAAAGTGAAGCAAAAAGTATATTGGCCGATTTTTATTATAAATTAATTGAAAAAATAAATAAACTTACGGGAAAAGTTGAACTGGGAATTAAAATATTTAAGGAAAAAAACTGTAAGGAATTAATGACAAATCATCAGTTGGATCTGAATAAAAAACAAAAAGGAGCTAATTCTGTAAAAGCTTATATATCCCGGTTAAAAAGAAAATATGATCATCAAAATAATCAGGAAAATATAATAAAAAATTCAACTGATAAGATTGATAAATGTTTATCTCATGTAGCCTCACAGGGAAAGTACACCACCCTCAGAACTGATACTTTGATATTTGATGGTTCTTATCTTGTTTGTAAAGAAAATATTTCCTTATTTAAAGAAAAAGTACAGAAAATAGATAATAGATTTTCAGATTTCCAGTTGTTTTTAAGTGGTCCCTGGCCCCCTTATAGTTTTTGCAAATTGGATTTTAATTCCTGTCATAAAGGAGGGCAATCATGGAATTATTAACAGTAAAAGAAGTTGCAAAAAAGCTAAAAATATCAGAAGTAACAGTCAGGAGATGGATTAAAAAGGATAAATTAAAGGCCATCAGGATCGGAAGAGATTATCGGATTAAAAAAAAGAACTTTAAAGAGTTTTTAGATTCTCCACCTGATTTTTCTTCTCTGGATGACAATAAGTAAATTAGTATAATTTTTATATAGTTGGGGGGAAATTATGGAAGATAAAATAATGTATAAAAGTGATTCCATAGATAATTCATCTAAAGAAATAGAGGATTTAAAAAATGAAGGGATCAAAGAGGGAAATAAAATTAATGCTAATCCAGAAAATGTTGAAGAGGGCCTGGCAAAACTTGTATTGACTTTAATTAAATTAATCAAATGTTTACTGGAAAAACAGGGAGTAAGAAGGATGGAATCAGATAAACTTACGGAAGGAGAAATCGAGCAGATGGGAGAAACCTTTATGAAACTGGATAAGAAACTGGATGAATTAAAAAAGGAATTCAATTTAGAAGATGAAGATTTAAATTTAAATTTAGGTCCACTGGGAGATTTAATGTAGTGGTATTATTTACTTTAAGGGGGTAAATAGGATGGAGCAGAGATCAATTACTCATGGATCAGAATCAGCTACTTTAGCTGATATTCTGGATAAAATACTGGATAAAGGTGTAGTTATTGCCGGAGATATAAGTATATCCCTGGCAGACGTTGAATTATTAAGAATAAAAATCAGGCTGCTGGTGGCTTCTGTAGATAAAGCAAAAGAATTAGGTATTAATTGGTGGGAAACTGATCCTTATCTTAATTCAAAAGCAAAAAAACTGGAAGATGAAAATAAAAGACTTCGCAA
>CAZGMM010000173.1:0-3677 GCA_964526845.1 uncultured Halanaerobiales bacterium
AAAAAAGATAATATATTAAAAATTAAGGTGAAACTACCTTCTATTAGAGAACAAGAGGCAAAAATAGATGGAATTACGGAATTATCTAACAAAATTGAAGATTTAAAGAAAGAAAGAAATCAAATAGCGCATGGTGCGTCAAAGGATCAATTTAATGAATTTAGCTCTTTAAAACATACCCTGGGAAGGCCGAAACAAAACATACTATCTTGGTCTAATAATTTATTAGGCTTCTTTGATGATAATAAGTCTAATGAAAATTATAAAGATCTGAATGCAAAATTCAGCGACTTCTATGATCGTAGTATAACTGATGTAATAAGAAAAATTAAAAAGGAAATTAATTATATTAGTGAACTTTTAGAGGAAGGCGAAAAAGGTCTCATTTTACATAAACATGAGAAACAACTTATTTCACTTAAAAAAATAAACAAGCTTATAAAAAATTTGGATGATAATGCTTATAAATTTACATTAAAAAAGTATGGTGTAAAAGATACAAGTCTAAAGTCAAAATGGATTGATTGCAATCTAATTCTATTTAGAACTTTAATTGAAAATATACTTAATAATGCTAATAAGCATGGTTTTAATAAAGCCAGTGATGAAAATGAAGTTGTTATTAGCCAGAAAATTGTTGGAGACTATTATATCCTTGAAATAAAAAATAATGGGAAACCATTTCCTCGTAAATATGATAAAGATAAATTTATTTCTAAATATACTACTACTGATTCAAATAATGGCAAAGGGATAGGAGGATATGATATCGATAGAATCGCAAAATATTTTGGTAACAAAGATTGGAATCTAATCCTTAATAAAAGCGATATATACCCAGTTATTTTTAAATTTAAATTTGAAATAAAAGGGGATGGAATATGGCAAACTTAGATTATAAAGTATTGTGGATAGATGATGAACATGAAGATCTTGAAGGTTTTAAATACAATGCAAAAAGAAATGGAATAGATTTGATAGCTTTCAAATCTTTGAATGGAGGGATTAGAGAATTGGAGAAAAATTATTCTGCTTATGATGGTGTAATCCTTGATGCTAAATTCTTTGAAGACGAAGATGATCCAGAAAACAGTGAACAATTAAGTAATTTAATGACAGCTAAAGAAAAATTAGATCAACTACCGAAGAAATTTGAATTATTTATATTGACTGGGCAAAAAGACCTTTATGATGATGATACTTTTAATGAATTATTTGCAGATTACTATAAAAAAGGCGTAGATGATGATAACAAAAGATTATTCAGAGATGTTAAAAAAGCATCTGAAAAACAAAAGGATACTCAAATCCGTCATAAATATAGTAGGGTATTTGAGGTATGTACAGATGAATATATAGGGAAAAGGGCAGGGATTAGGCTTCTTAATATTATTAAAAATAAGGATAATATAGATAGCGATAACTTCAATTCAATCAGGAAAATTATTGAGGATATATTATATGGATTTAATAAATTTAATTTACTACCTGATGCTTTTGTTAATAATGGAATCGATTTAACTAAAAGTAGCAAATTCCTTCAAGGAAAAAACTATAATGGGGAGTTAATAAAAGAAAAAGGATTCCAGCATAAACAAGAAACTCATCTGCCTACTCAGATCGCTAGGAATATGTGGAATATTTTAGATATCACTCAAGAGGGATCTCATGGGCCTACCTCATGTGTAGAAGAACATGTAAATAAATTAAAAACACCATATTTATTACAAAGTGCATTATATCAATTATTTGATATAATTATTTGGTTTAAAATATATATTGACAACGACCCCAAAAAAGAAAATTGGGAAAGATTAGATAAAGATAAGGAAAAAACGAATTCTTGGACTCCTGGTAAAGTATCTAATATTAATTATGAAAAGTACTATGCATTCTTTAAACCAACAAATAATAATGGTGATAGTATTATTCCTCCAGAAGTATTTAATTCAAATACTTTAAAAGAAGGAATGCAAATTGAAGCTCAAATAGAAGAATATCTTGACAAAGATTCAGGTAAAATTAAAACAAGAGTTACTAGAATAAAATGATATATTTCTCATTCATAGGAAATCATGATAAAATTGAGGGTGGAAGTGTTGGAGCTGCTGTCACCATTTTCCTGCGTTATAAAACTGAGATAGATAAAATATATTTTTTAGTTACACCCAGTAATTCTCCTGTTAATTACGAAGAAATAGCCAAACAGAATATTAAATTCATTCAAGCAGAAAATCCTGAGATTGAGATTGAATTAGTTCATTTTAATATTGATAATCCAGTTGATTTTGATCTGGTATATCCAAAATTACTGGATATTATTCAATCAATAGTAGAAAAAAATGATCTAGATGATCGGAATAAAATAATTAACATTACTTCCGGAACTCCTACTATGACCACTTGTTTCGTTTTACTGCAACAATCAGGTCTAATTTCCAATGCAAAATTAATCCAATCTTTCGAATCTAAATATGCTTCATCAAGAGGCAGTTCTACACAGGAAGTTAATTTAGAGATAGACGATTTCCCTAATATTACCTCTCCAGATTCTCTAAAAAGAAAGTTAACAATTAAAAATCGTGAAAATATTAAACTATCTGAGAAAGTTAAAAAGAATGAGATTGATGAAAAATTCCCATATTTAATTGGTAAATCTAAAAAGATATATGAGATAAAAGATCAGATTTTTTATGATATTAATAATCAAACTCATGTATTAATCATGGGCGAAAGAGGAACGGGGAAAGAGGTAGTTGCAGAGTCTATTTGGTCACATTACAGTGATGATAAGAAAGACAATGAGTTACTAACTTTTAACTGTGGAGCCTTCACTCCTAATCTTATAATGTCTGAATTATTTGGTTACAAAAAAGGTGCTTTTACAGGAGCAGATAAAGATAAAAAAGGAATAATATTACAAGCTAAAAATAGAATGCTATTTCTGGATGAAATTGGTAACATGCCAAAAGAAGGACAACAAGCACTACTAAGGTTCATGATGAATGGAAAATTCCGTCCGATTGGCAGCTCAGACATGATAGAATTAAACACTCAAATAATTGCGGCAACAAATAAAGATATCAATAACTCATCAATATTTGCACAAGATCTAAAAGATCGGTTTGATGAATTTATTGAGTTACCACCACTCAGCGAAAGAAAAGAAGACATTCCACTATTAATAAACCACTTTATTAATCAATGTCATTTTAAGCACCCAGTGATCTTAGATGATGAAATAATGGAGCAATTGCATTCTTATAATTGGCCTGGTAATGTTCGAGAATTAAAAAAATGGATTGAAAGATTATCCAGAAGATTCCCAAAAGGTGGGCATATATCAGCTTCAGATTTACCTGATAGATATATAGAGAAATTCACTAAAGAAAAAGAAGAATTGGAACTCCCTGATCTTCCTTTGCCAATACCACTCAATGAATATATTAATAAAATAAGAGAAAAAGCCAGAAAAATGTCTAATGGAGTGTCTGCAAATGTAGATAGGCTTCTGAAACAAAATTTGGGAACTGAAAAGCAAAGACAATATAGGAAGAAAAAGGAATAATTTATGAACTATAACCACATAAAAATGATATATAAAGAATGGTGTAATTAATGGCAGTAGAGAACCCTAACATCCAAAAACACCTCGAAACTCCGAAAACAACCGAAGA
>CAZGMM010000174.1:0-3609 GCA_964526845.1 uncultured Halanaerobiales bacterium
CTATCTTGAGATTATTAATCACTTTCACCGTTTAGTCCCTTTTTTAAGTGATAAAATAAAAAAATTAGCGGAACATTATTCTTCTCCAGTGGGTGTTAAGATAAACAATACCCATACTCCAGCAATAAAAAGGGGAATATATATTTTTCTAGTACAACTCTGGTCTGTGGAAGGAATAAAAGACATAGAAAAACTTAATTATACTGTTAAACCATATAAAGGCAATAAAAACTCTCTGAATCCTGATTTAGCAGAAAAATTGGTTGTTAATTCATCCATCGAAGGTGATGATTGGCTTACTTTAAACCAAGAGATTAATTTGGAAAAGGCCATTAAAATTGTAAATAAATGTTATTACGAATCAGAAACAAAATACAAACAGTTTATAAACAAAGTCAATAATGAAAATAATGATCGAGCAGATATTCGTGAAAAATCTCTGGTAAACCACCTAGACAAACAACTAAAAAATCTAGAAGAGGTTAAAAAAACACATCAAAATGAAGGAAGAACAACTTTAGTTAAAGCTACTGAAGGGAAAATTAAAAAATTAAAAAGTAGAGTAGATAGGCAGTTAATGAAAATTAATGACCAAAGAAAAATACGAAATCGGAATAAAGATGTATCCATCGGAATAATCAAGGTTATATAATTAAAAGGGATAGATATGAACAAAATATTTAATATCATCTCCAAATTCATTAATTTTTTCAAACCTGATGAAAATGTAGGTAAAAAGTCTAAAGATAGAAAAAATGAAAAAGAATACGATCTTCAAAAAAGTAAAGCAGACACCATACAACATGAAATTGTTATCGGTTTTGATCTAGGCACATCTTCATCAAAAATTGTTATAAGGGATGCTCAACTGAAAAAAGCATATGCTATAGATTTTGGTAATTTAGGCTATAAAAAGAACACATTTTTGTTACCTACTAAATTACATATAAGAGATAACTCATTTACTTTGTTGAAACAGGGTAAATTAATTAATAGTATAAAAACTAATTTAATTGATTATCATGATAAAATTGTACTTGAAGAAATAACTTATACAGATTCTGCCATCGCCTACTTCGCACTTGTTTTTAAGAATGTACGAGAATGGTTCAATAATAATTTAGGTAAAATATATGCTGACAAAGACATTATTTGGGAAATAAATGTCGGCATCCCTGCTAGAGATTTTAATGATGAAGATTTGGTAGAACGTTTTGAATATGTTTCATTATTAGGATGGGAATTGTCATTTAAAAAATGTATTACATCAAATAACGTAAAATTAATTCGAGATAGAATACCTACTTTCCCTAAACAGAAATCAGACTTAATTTCAATACACCCTGAATATGTTAATGCGTTTCCTGAAGTCATTGCCGGAGTAATAGGATATGCAAAATCAAGAATGAGACAAAATAGAATGCATTTATTAGTTGACATTGGAGCTAGCACTGTAGATGTTTCTATGTTCAATTTATTCCGTAATAAATATAAGGAAACAAAGTATGCTATATTATGGGCTGATATAGACCATTTAGGTGCCTATAATTATTTTAATGAAAGTTTTAGTAAACTACCCTCTAAAATTCAGAATGAAATAAAAGAAAATTTCGATATAAAAGATTGTATAAAGCCCTGGTATTTAGTATTAGAAAATTACTCCGATAAGTTAAATGATTTTAATTCTAAGTACCAAAAGAGAATCAGAAAACTTATTGGGAATGTTGTATATAAGGTGAAAAAAGAGAAAAATCCGAATTCTCCATATTGGAAAAAAGGCGTTCCTTTCTTTATAACTGGAGGAGGAAGAGAGATTGAAATTTACAAAACTGCAATTTATAATAAATTTAATGATTTAAGTTGTATGAATATTAGTGAACCTCAAATTATTGAAATGCCAATGCCAAAAGAATTATACCCTAAAAATCAATCTACATCTAATATTTATAGACTTAATACTGCATACGGACTGAGCTATCGAGATCTAGATATTGGCGAAATTAGAGCTGCAAGAAATATTGATAACATCAGTAAAATAGAATATAATACTGATTATTCCAGAAAATATATAAGTAAAGAAATGACATAGAAAATCTTTATTTTGCAATCCTGTTTTAGGTTGATTATTTAATTATCCTTTGTCAAAAAGGGAATTATAATTGTCGTCAACAGGTAATTATAAATTTCGTCAATCAAATAATACCTCGAAAAGTATTAGCGTCAAGGTAGCTAAGAAGTTTACTAAACACCTTGATGTTTATGTGCCTGTGGATGATTTAGTAGATATGCTCTAATATCCTTAAAGAAGCTTATCACAGCAATCTATCATACTGTTCCAATTTCTCTTTAACTTGAGTACTATTGGGATCTAATTTTTGGGCATATTTAAAATAACCTCTGGCTTTTTTATAATCCTTGTTCTGATCATAAGCATATGCCAATTTCTTAATAATGGCCAGTCTTCTTGGTTCCTCTCTATTTATTTCTTCTAACAATTGGATAGATTTATCAAGGTCCCCGCATAGACCTTCCATTATTGCCAGACGATATTTATATTTAATTTCCTTACTTTGATTATATAATTTTTGATATAATATCCGTGATTCATCATAATTTTTTAAAGCAGTATGAACTTGTGCTTTAAGGAAGTCCAAGTTTTCTTTGAAATTATCTTGTCGTATATACTCAATTTGATCAGGCTCAATATTTTGTAGAATTTCTAAACTATTAAAGTATTGCTCCTGTTTATATTTTACATAAGCCAGGTGTAATTCTACATCCGGAGATGAAGATTTTTGTCCTTGAATATTGAGGATTTCTTCGGCTTTTTGCCAGTCATCATTTTTGTATAATTTTCCCAGTTTATCCATCCAATCTGCCTTAGATTCTGAGAGATAGTAACTTTCAACTGATATTCTTTTTTCTCTTGATGTTATTGCTTCTCTTAGTGCTTCCTGAAGTTCTTTTACATCTTTATATCGATTTCCAGGTTTACGACTTAAGGCTTTTAAAATAACCTGTTCAACTTTTTTTGGTATGTTACTATTAATTTCTCTGGGCTTTTTATAGGTAGTATTATTTACTACTTGTACAAGACTCTCATATACCTTTTTACCTGTTAATAGAAAATATAACAATGCACCTAAGGAATATATATCTGAAGCAAGATATCTTTTTTTCGAATTTACAACTTCAGGAGCGATAAAACCGCAAGTTCCTTCACCAAGAGTCTCCACGAAAAGATCTTCTATTAGTCTACTAGTGCCAAAATCGGTAATTTTAACTTTATGGCCAAGTAAAATATTATCTGGTTTTATATCACCATGGCAGATTTTTAATGAATGCATAAATTCAATTGCTTCTAATACCTGGAAAAATATATCATAGATATTAGAGAATAATCTTGGTTGGATTGTGCCGTGTTTTCTTATTTCATCACCAAGAGTGGTACCCTCAAAATATTCCATTTCTATGACAAATACTCCATCGACTCTTCCCATCCAATTAATATCGATTATATTTGGATGTGTCTTTCCCTGGAGTTTGCCACCTTCTTTTAAAACCTTATCCCCTGATTCTTGATTCTTTGGAATTTTGAGGGCAACAATT
>CAZGMM010000175.1:0-3551 GCA_964526845.1 uncultured Halanaerobiales bacterium
TACTTTAGGGTTTTCTCCCAATTGAAGCAGCCAAGTGGCGTGAGTATGTCTGAGATCATGAAACCTTGTTTTTGGTTTGTCTATCTTCTTAACTTTTCTCTTAAATTTTTTTTTTTTTGTTAATAGATTCGGCCTGATTTTTCGACCGTCTTCATGTAGAAATACAACTTCTTCTTTATTATAATATTTAAATTGTTTTTTTAGGAATCTTTTTAATAAGGCTGCCACATCTTCATCAAAATCAACGGTCCTTTTACTGTTTTCATTTTTTGGGTCCTTATAAATTAATCCTTCACCTCTAATTTCATTGACCGATCTCCTCACGAATAACCTCTTATTATCTAAATCAAGATCCTTCCATCTCAATGCTAATAATTCTCCCCGCCTGAGTCCGGTATATAATGCCAAGTATATAATAGTATAAAAAGCAAATTCATCTTTAAATTTTTCAAGTAACTGATTTGCCTCTTGTTGGGAAAGAGGATGGATTTCTGTTTGTTTAGGAGAAGGCGCTTTTACTCCCTGACAGGGGTTATTGTCTATCAACCTATAAGGGTATACAGCGTGCTTTAATGCTTGTGATAATATTCTGTGATGGTATTGTACACTTCTTTTAGATAAGCCGCCATCTCCGTCTAAACGTCCATTCTCAAGTTTATCATTCTGATATTTAATGATATGCCTCTCCTCGAGGTCCTTTAATTTTAATTTTCCCAGATATGGTATCAAGTGATTTTTAGTAATAGTCTTATAATCTATAAAAGTTTTTTTGATACATCATTTTTCTTATATTCATAAAGCCACTTTTTTAGATACTCTTCTACTGTAATATTTTCAGCTTCACTAAAGTTACCTTTTTCATATTTCTGGACCATTTCCAGCATTATTTTCTGCGCTTTTTTCTTTGTACCATTTACTGTTTTATATTTTCTTTTCCTGCGACCCGTTTTAGGATCTCTACCCAACTCAACAGTTATTCTCCATTTTTTTGAGTCTATATGTTCTAGATGTGCCAATTCTGTACCCCCTTTTCCCATAAAACTACAAAATGTTAGTTAATCTTCACATAGGTCTAAATAATTGCTAAAATGTTGTACATATGTTCGGTTTTTGGCAAAAAAAATAATACTTAACGCTATAAGTACTTAAATTTGCTTCAATATGAAGTTAGCTATATATAAGAAGCACTTTTAAAATTATCTTCAGTTATAACATTAATCTTATAATCAATAAAAGATAGATTAGAATTGATAATCTTTAATGCCTCCTTATAGACCCTCCTTAATATCTTACCTTTATGGTTTTCATTTAAAATAATTAGATATTCGTTTTTGTCGCATTGGTAAACAAAACCCCAGATTTCTTTTTCTAAATTTTCTAGTTGGAAATATAATTTGTTGTTAGATTTATTAATGCAGCTGTATTTATCGGAAACCTGGAGCAGCACGGATTCATCTTCTTCTAACAATTGTTTCACTCCTTACTGAAAAGTATGCTGCTTTTTATTTCTCTTTAGTTTCCTCAAAAGTTTTGATGATCTCAACAATCTGCTTGATGCTTTTACTTGATAAACATTTGGAATGCTGAAATAACTTCTTTAATTCATTATTTTCCTTAACAGCATTATAAAACTCAAGTAATTCTTTATCTTTTGAGATTTTACTAATTACCTTATCAGCAGACTGTTTTCCATCAGTTTCACCCAGGAGGTAGTCTATCGAGACTTCATAAAAATGGGATAGGTTTATTAGGGTTTCTTTATCAGGAAATCTTGTGCCTTGCTCATAATTTGAATAGGTAGATCTACCTAATCCTAGCTCCTCAGCTACTTCAGATTGGGTTAAATTTACTTCTTTTCTTAGTTCTTTTAATCTATCAGTAAAGTAAGACAAGTTAATACCTCCTTTCTAGATAGTATCATAACACATAATGAGTAATAAATAAAATAATAACACAAAACGGGTAATAAAGAGGTAGAAAATGAATCGAAACCGTGTCAAGTTAAAACAGCTTAGAATTAATAATGATCTATTCCAGAAAGATATTGCTAACTTATTAGGGATTTCTACTTCATATTATTCTTCGATTGAAAGAGGAAAGAGGAATCCTACCTTAAACCTGGCTAAGAAAACAGTAGATTTATTCGGTGAATCAATTGAAAACATATTTTATCATAATACTAACCTGGAGGAATAAAAAGATGACAGTATTAGAAAAAATATTAATCGAACTTCAAGACCTCAATAATAAAATAGAGAATATTAAATCTTTAAACTACAGCAGAAAACCCAGAATGTTAGACGGTAAAGCCAATCTTAGTACTACTGAAGCAACTGAGTTACTCGGTATCGGCCGAAACAAATTATTAGAACTAGTTCACGCTAATGACATACCGCACATTAAAAATGGAGCTAAATACTTATTTCCTGTAGATCGGTTATTTGATTGGATCAGCGGCAGGGCAGCTGAAAACTATATTAGGGAAGATGAACCCGATGATATAGAAAAAATGTTTAGAACTATATCGTAATATAATAATATCATATATTTTTTATCCATAAAACCAAAAAATGTAATTAAAGGAAAACAAAGGAGGTGATTTAGTGAAAAATATTGGCTTGTTACTTAAAAAGGAAAGAAAGAGGAGGGGGATGACACAGCAGCAGCTGGCAGATTTAATACCGGGCTTAACAAGGTCCTCGATATCCAAATATGAATCAAGCGGAAATATTCCTCAGTATAACATGGATAAGATCATAGAGGTACTTAAAAGCCCGCGGTTAAAATTAGCTGTTAACGGAACGGTAATAAACAGCCCGTTACTAGACAATGTGGATTTAAGCCCGCTGGCCACACAGCAGAAAATGCTGGAGGAACTAGAAGAAACCATGGATTCTTTAAAAAGCTTAAATTTAATTAACAAGTTAAATCCTCAGGACCTGGACGATAAAGAAAAAGAATTGCTTTTTGAAGATGTACTGCTCCAAATATGTGATTTAGATATATGCAGCAGCCTGTTTATGGCCTCGATGGCAGAAAACTTCGATGTGGATATTACTGAACTGGAGAAGCTTGAATTAAATAAAATGAAGAGTAAAGGATATATAACAAGGGGGTTATACTAATTAGCTACGATCAAAAGAAGAAAAAAACGTTTTGTCATGACTGTGAAATGGACATTAAAGACTGCCGGAGAAACCCAATAGAATGCATGAGAAACAGAGATGCCGATCTTTATTTTGAAATGTACGATAGAGGACTGGGGTGGGTAAAATGAACAAGATAATGAATGCGGGAGCCTGGCTGACAATTTCAATAGGATATGTTTTCATCTTATATGTAGTATGGAATGAAGCTAAAGAGAGAATTGCTGAGTTCTGGAAAAGCATCACAAAAAGAAAAAACTCAGCTGAGGAAACAGCTGAGTAGTTAAATAAAACTTAACCATTTAAAATTATAACACCTGGAGGTAATAAAATGCAAGCAAAAAAATTACTTAATATAAAAAATCTTACAATAGAAGAGTGGCTGGAGAAAAGAAACGAATTGGG
>CAZGMM010000176.1:0-3543 GCA_964526845.1 uncultured Halanaerobiales bacterium
GCTAATGGACTATCTCGAGATGGAATATGACCCTAATGTAGTCACTCATCTCTCTTCGGAAGAATGGGAAAAATCCGTTGGAGGGATGGTAAGGCTGAATATGGGAGAGATTGAAGGTAAAGCGAATGCTATTCTTGAGATGATTGAGTCGGATAGGCTGGTTATTAAGGATGTGAGGGTTGAGGAAGAAGATTAAATAATACTATTATGAGCGAACAAGGGTTAATGTAACTTTATTTTTAATGTGCTATGGAGACTGCTAAAATGGAAGTACAAGAATATCTAAAACAAGTAAAAAGCAGATTCAATGCAGGTATATCAACTGAGCACAGCTACAGGTCTGATTTACAAACTCTCCTTAACAATATTGTTGATGATATAACCGTTACAAATGAGCCTAAAAGATTAGCATGTGGTGCCCCTGATTTTATTATCCAGAAAGGAGAAATTCCAGTCGGGTATATAGAAGCAAAAGATATAGGAGTTGATTTAGACCAGGTAGAAAAATCTGAACAACTAGAAAGATATCTATCTAGTCTTGATAACCTCATTTTGACGGATTACTTGGAATTTAGGTTTTATCGATTCGGTAATAAGGTTGCTACTGTAGAAATTGCATCAATTGAAAATGGTAAATTAGTCCCCCACCCGAATACCTTTGATTTGTTTACTACACATATAAAAGACTTCTGCGCTTTTCTAGGCCAAACAATCAAGTCCTCTGAGAAACTGGCTAAGATGATGGCACAGAAAGCACGTATGATGGAAAATATTATTCTGAACGCGGTAACAGAAGATGGTGATGAATATAATTCATTGAAAGCCCAGTTCAATTCTTTCAAGAAAATACTTATTCATGACCTTAATGAAAAAACTTTTTCTGATATATATGCTCAAACCATTGCTTATGGTCTATTCACGGCGAGATTACATGATAAAAGTATGGATACATTTTCTAGGCAAGAGGCGAGAGATCTGATACCACGTACAAACCCATTTTTAAGAAATCTTTTTGACTATATCTCTGGTGCACAGTTAGATGAAAGAATAGTATGGATTGTAGATGACCTGTGCGAAATATTTAGGGCAACAGACTTAAAAGAACTGCTGTCAGATTTTGGTAAAACTACTGGACAGAACGATCCTTTTCTACATTTCTATGAGACCTTCCTCGCTGAGTATGATCCAAAATTGAGAAAATCCCGTGGGGTTTATTATACACCAGAGCCAGTTGTAAACTTCATTGTACGAGCTGTGGATGATATTCTAAAAGAAGAGTTTGGATTAACAAAAGGATTGGCGGATACTTCCAAGGTAAAAATTAAACAGAAAGTTGATGGTACAGCTACAAAAAAAGGAAGTAAGGATATATACGAGGAGAAGGAAGTTCATAAAGTACAAATACTAGACCCAGCAACTGGAACCGGTACATTTTTATCAGAGACTATTAAACAGATATATTCAAATTTTAAGGGACAGGAAGGTTTATGGAGTAGTTATGTCGATGAGCACTTGATACCAAGAGTACATGGATTTGAGATTTTAATGGCATCATACACTATGTGTCATTTGAAACTCGAAATGCTATTAAATGAAACAGGGTATAAACCAAAAGATGATAGAAAACAATCAAGATTAAAAGTATATCTAACAAACAGTTTGGAAGAGTTTCATCCGGATACAGGTATGTTACTAACTCAATGGCTATCTAATGAAGCGAATGAAGCTAATAGGATAAAACGTGATACACCAGTAATGGTTGTAATGGGTAATCCTCCTTACAGTGGAATATCTTCAAATAAAGGTGCTTGGATTAGCGAACTGATAGAAGAGTATAAGTATGTTAATGGGGTGCACTTTAACGAAAGAAAACATTGGTTAAATGATGATTATGTAAAATTTCTAAGATACGGACAACATTTTATTGAAAATAAAGGAATTGGGATTATGGCTTATATCAATCCTCATGGATTCTTAGACAATCCAACATTCAGAGGAATGCGGTGGAATTTGCTAAAAACCTTCGATAAAATATTTACTATAGATTTACATGGAAATAGTAACAAAAAAGAAAAAAGTCCTGATGGTAGTGTTGATAAAAATGTTTTTGATATACAACAGGGTGTATCAATAAATATATTTATAAAAACTGGTAAAAAGAAAACCAATAAGCTAGGTGAAGTTTTTCATTTTGATAAATTTGGTGAAAGAAAAGCAAAGTATAATTTTTTAAACACTAATAACCTAAATTCTATTAACTTTATAAATATAAGATATAGCAAACCTTATTACTTTTTTATCCCAAAAGATGAGAGTGAAAAAAGAAAATATGAAACTTATATAAAATTAGATGATTTATTTCCAATCAAAGTTACTGGTATTGTTACGGCAAGGGATTCCGTTGTGATTGATATTTCGAAAGAAAAACTAAAAAAACGTATGAATGAATTTACAGATTATAGAAAATCAGATGAAGAAATCAGGAATTACTTATTTCCAAATAAAAAAGCAGGAAAATATCTGCCCGGTGATTCAAGAGGATGGAAATTATCAGAAGCAAGAAAAAAAATCAAAGATAATGTACACGAAGAATATATTAAAAAAGTGTCGTATAGACCCTTTGATACCAGATATATTTATTATTCTCCAAACATGGTAGATTGGGGAAGAGAAAATTATATGAAACATTTTCTTAATAAGATTAATTTAGGAATCGATGCATGTCGACAGCTAGTTTCTGAAAAATATTCTCATATTTTTATAACTGATAAAATTGTTGACGATTCCTTTGTATCTAATAAATCACGAGAGAGAGGTTATGTTTTTCCACTATATCTTATTAAAGAAAGTAATCTAACTAAAAATTATGATTTCAATATGAACAGGGAACCAAATATAGATATAGAAATTATTCATGACATAGAAGAGAAACTGAATTTTACTTTTACCAATGAAAAAGAAGATACAGAAAAGACATTCTCGCCTTTAGATTTACTAGACTATATCTATGCAGTTTTACACTCACCTACCTATAGAGAAAAATACAAAGAGTTTCTAAGAATAGACTTTCCAAGAATTCCTTATCCTGAAGGCAAAGATACTTTTTTGAAGCTGGTCGAACTTGGTCGTAAACTTAGGACTATTCATTTATTGGAAAATCCAATAGTTGAAGAATTTACAACCTCATATCCTATTAGTGGGAGCAATAAGGTAGAAAAAATTAGTTACAAAGAAAGAAAAGTCTTTATCAATAAAGAACAATATTTTGCTAATATACCTGAACTGGTTTGGAACTTCTATATCGGCGGATACCAGCCAGCCCAAAAATGGTTAAAAGATAGAAAGGGAAGGGAGTTATCTACGGATGATATATTCCATTATCAAAAGATAATCGTAGCACTTACGGAAACAGATAGAATAATGAAAAAGATAGATCAAGTTGTAGAGTTTTAATTTTGTTAAAAACTAAAAAAAGATTAGGAGATTTAATGAAACTATATCACCGCTCTCTTACACCACCTTTGGCTTTTTTACTCTTATTTC
>CAZGMM010000177.1:0-3400 GCA_964526845.1 uncultured Halanaerobiales bacterium
AAAATGGAGCGGACAACGGGTCTTGAACCCGCGACCTTTGGCTTGGGAAGCCAACATAGTACTTTTTAGTCTTTTTTAATATGTGTTATAATCGTTGATATAATAGTAATCTCTAGTATTAACTTTATATTCTGTTTTATTTATTTACGGCACTTTTTAGGGTTTTCGGCACTTTCTCGGCACTTATTTAGCATCTTTTTTCATGAATTTTTTGAGGTTATTAGTTGCCCTTCTATGATCATCTTCATCAAGGTGAACGTAAATATCTGATGTGGTAGACGATGAAGCATGTCCATGTTTTTCTTGTATTATCTTAATATCTTCACCGGCTTTATGAAGAAGAGAAGCATTTGTGTGTCTCAGATCGTGGAAATCATGATTTCCCAGGCCGTGTTTTTTCAAAAATCGCTTGAATCTCTGATAAATTCTATTTGGATCAGTCCGGCTACCGTTCCTCATAGGGAAAACAAGCCGATCTTTTTTATCTTCTTCCTTCATATACTTAACATCTTTCATTTGTAATTTTCTATGTTCCTTTAGAAGTTCAACATCTTCATCTGTTATTGTGATATCTCTAATACTTGTCTTAGTTTTTGGTTTTTTGAATTTGATGCCCTCTTTTTCCTTTCTGTAAGCACTTTTTCGAACCTTAATCATGTTATTGTTCAGGTCAATATGCTTCCATTTCAGGGCTGCAATTTCGCCCTCCCTCATACCCGTAAAAACAGCAATATAGACAATAAGGAAGAGCCAATCATAATCTTGCAGTAATTCAAACATTCTGGTAACTTCAGTTTTTGTGAAAGGATTTGACTCTTCATGTTCCACTTCTGGGACGGACACATTTTCTAGTGGGTTGAAATCGATTATATGATCCTGTACGGCTTGCTTAAAAGCATTATTAAGTATATTATATTGATGTCTGATAGTCTGCGTAGACAGCCCGCCAGAACCATCTAATTTCCCATTTTCCAGCTTGTTTACAAAGTAATTTCTGAAGTGGTAAGGCTTTGCATTTTTTAGAGGCAATTGACCCAGATCAGGTATTATATGACTTTCGATATTAGATTTATATCCCTTATAAGTGTTATGCGATATATTAATTTTCTTATTTGTGAGCCAGTTTCTCATGTGTTCTGCAATCGTTATATCTTCATTGAACCCCAGATTATCCTGCTTAATTTTCTTTTTCAATTCCATCCAGGCTTCCTCAGCTTCCTCCTGACTATCTCTAATTCTTACCAGGCGTTTTCTTTCACCTGTCTTAGGATCAATACCAACTTCTACCTGAACCCGCCATTTCCCATTTTTCATCTTTTTAGGATATGCCATTTTTCCCTCCTTTCTATTATTTAACTTATCAAATAATTCTTTCTTTTTATCTTTACAATAATCTTTATTGTTTAACAAGAAAAAATATAGTGTTATTCCGGATGCAAACAAATAAAATGTTTGCCCCAGCAAAAAACCCACAAACCAACTAATCATAAAGGCATAAAAAATTTTCTTTTTATTTAATTTTTTTCAAAATGAAATTTTAAAATCCAGTAAATAATAAAGAAAAGTATACCAACGTAAATAAAGCTGTTAAAAGCATTTGTTTTTAACAAAATAAAGTATTTTATTCCATTTTAATCCACTTCATTTTTTCTAAAATTTACAAAGATTATATTACCTTTTCGTTTGTCCCCTTTTTGGTTGTAGATTGTTCTAATTCTAATTCCAACCTACCTATATATGCTAATTGCCGATTTTCCGGTAATTGTCTATACATTTCAATTAATTTTTTTTCTCTTTGTGTCAATTCTTTTTTTGCTTCATATTCAATAGATGAATTATTAAGTTCTTCCACGGTTATACCTAATCCCTTACAAATTTTGATTATGTTTGTTACATTAGCTTTTCCTACTCCACGTCTTAAAATTGAGTGAAAAGTCGAATATGGGATATCTATTTTTTTGGCAAAAGATCTTAACGACATATTTTCTTTTTCAATCAATTTTTTAATAAGTTTAGAATGTTTCATTTTCAACACTCCCCTATTTTTGTTTGATATTATTTAACTTATTACAAATTAATTATATTCTTTAAAATACAAAATGTAAAGGAAAATATATGAATTTTAGTATTTTAGTTTATTTTTTCCTTGATAATGAACGAATTTTAGTATATTATATATTCAAACGGATGAAAATTTAACCAAAGGAGGTATGAACATGTTTTCTAATTTAGAAGCGGAAATCGCAAGAAAAAGACTCCACAAAAAAGAGCTTGGCAAAACTCTAGGTGTAAGACAGGCTACGATATATGATAAATTAAATGGGAAATCTAAATTTACTCTTAAAGAAGCATTAAAAATTAAAAACACATATTTCCCCGAGATGGAAATTAAATATTTGTTTAAAAAGTTTAATGACTAACATAAGAAGGGAGGATTAAATGAAAGATATAACAGATATGTTGGCAGCAGTTTTTGCTCAGTTTAATAAGGGAATTGAAAAAGAGGCTGGTTATTATGTAGATTCGCTTGACGGGAAAGTCTTATATGTTACAGAAGGTAGTTCTGGGCAAGTTTGCAAAATTGAGGAAGTGATGTCAATTTCGATTCCAGCAAATAAGAACGTTATTTTTTTAAAAACAAAAGAAGAAAATTGGGCTCTAAAACCAGAAGAACCGGAATTCTAGGAGTGTGATTTCATGAATCCAGTAGATCGGGCAATCAAAGAATCTGTCCAAGGAGATATTGACAAGATGTTAGCTGGAATGGAAACCGTGATGGGTGTTAAGGGGGCGAAGCCGTATCTCCAAAAAGTAGTAGGCCACAACAAAATATATGACTTGCTTCAGTCCGGGGAACTGCCTAACAAGCAGTTAGGGAAAAATGGAAAATATCTTATTAATAAGTATGATTTAGTATCATTTATCATGCATAGAAAGGAGGCAAATGATGCAAACAGCTAAAGAAGTACTGGAGGCAGTTCTGGCTTTTTGTGAAGGCTATGAAAAAGGATTATTTTAAAAGAGTTTATCGAAAAGAGGGAAATAGTTGATGGTTGGATTAAGTACATTTCTGGTGTTGATGATTATTCTTGCTGTTATTACCATTCATGGATTTAGTCGGGGTGAACTGTATTTTGACACTAAAACCTGGCAAATCAGGAAAAAGAATGAAAATTCATCTGACTTAGTAGAAAGCAAAAAGTATAGAAATCTACTTATGGAAGGAGAATAATAATTATGGGAATTAATTTAGATACACTGGATCAGGAAGATAAAATTAAGAAACTTGAAGATGCTAAAAATGAGTTAAAAAATTATGATCATAAATTAATTGAATTGTTTTCGATTATTCAGTCAACCAAATCCAGTATTGCTCAGATTAAGAAAAATGTAGCTGAAC
>CAZGMM010000178.1:0-3314 GCA_964526845.1 uncultured Halanaerobiales bacterium
ATTAATACTTCTTTTACTTCAGTTTCCATAAAATAGATTCCTCCTATAAAGTATTATTAAAAATGAAATTTGGTAGAAATAAAGTATTGTATTGTAGTATTGATTAGTTTTTCCTTATAATAGTTACAATAAAAAGGAAGAATCCCCTTCTAAATTTGGTAATTTTTTTAAATTTAGTAAAAATTAATAAAGCAGCCAGTATTATTTTGATACTTTACCTAAATACTCTGCTGCTTTTCTTCAGCCATTTTTAGCATCTCGCGGGCATGACTTTTGGTAGTATCGGTTAACTTAACCCCACCTAACATTCTCGCAAGCTCTTCTATGGTTTCTTTTTTATTTAATTGTTGGATATTGGTAACGGTCTTTTTCTTCTCCGTCGTTTCTTTGTTTATATAGTAATGGTTATCACCCATACTGGCCACCTGAGGTAGGTGAGAAACACAGATCACCTGTCTTTTATTGGAAATACGATAGAGCTTTTCAGCTAGCTTTTGGGCTGTTTTGCCCCCTATGCCCTTATCAACCTCATCAAAAACCAATGTTTCTACCCGGTCGATATCGGCCATAATATTTTTGAAGGCTAACATGATCCGGGATAGTTCTCCCCCCGAAATTATTCTACTCAAAGGTTTAAGGTCTTCGCCGGGGTTAGTGGAAATTAAAAATTTCACATCGTCAATACCTTCAGCTGTCCGCTTCGCTTTTGCGAACTGTACTTTTAACCTCGCTTTTTCCATGGCCAGGTCTTTTAGTTCGTCTTTTAAATCTGCCTCAAATTTTTCGGCTGCCTCTTTTCTTATATCAGATAATTCTTTGGCCTTTTTGTCATATTGGTTCTTTAATTTACTTAATTTGTTTTCTAGTTCGTCGATAATCTGTTCTTGATTTTTTAGTTCTGATAACTTTTCTTTTAAATCATCTTTATATTCTAAAATTTCCTCGATTGAATCTCCATACTTACGTTTTAACCTGTTAATCAAGTCCAGTCTTTCTTCAACCTTTTTTAATTCATTTTTATCAAATTCTGTACTGGATATATAATCATCGAGTCTAAAACTTAATTCTTCTAACTCATAATAGATATTTTTTAGGCTTTGATGGAAGTCAGCCAGGCTATCATCATACTCCGTGTATTCTTCTAAATTCTTCATGTAATGCCCGACCTTATCCATCATACCGGACTGACTATAGTCCTCTGCATTGATTAGACTATCAATTTCACCACAGAGGGCATAGATATCTTCCAAGTTAGAGAGCTTCTTATACTTTTTAAAAAGCTGATCATCTTCTTCGACCTCTAAATTTGCTTTTTTAATTTCATCAATCTGAAACTGATAAAGATCTATCTTTCTTGCCCTACTCTGTTCATCTATATCGAGATTACTCAACTTGTTTTTAACCGCTTGTATCTCGCTGAAGTAATCTTTGACTTCTCGTTTAAGATCTTTAATATCATTTTTAATATACTGATCCAGTATCATTAGATGAGTGTCTTCATTTAAAAGACTCTGCTGTTCGTGTTGACCGTGGATATCAACTAAATAAGGTGCGATTTCCTGAATTAAGGAAACCGTTACCAATTGGCCATTAATCCGGCCCTTATTACGGCCATCCTCATTAATCTCCCTGGAGATTAAGAGCATCTCATCTTCTGGACTGATACCATTTTCACTTAGTATTTCATCTAATTCCTGTTTTTGATCCGGGTAAAAAAGAGCTTCAATATAAGCAGAACTTTCATTGGTTCTGATTACTTCTTTATAGGCCCTTGCCCCCATCAAGATATCAAGTGCATCAAGTATTATCGATTTTCCTGCCCCTGTTTCACCGGTTAACACACTGAAACCGGGCTTTAATTCTATATTAAGTTCATCAATTAAAGCGAAATTTTTTATATTCAGTTCAGATAACATTAATGTCCTCCCATTATTAAACCATTAATTTTTTTAAATCTTCAAAGACTTCTTCCGTCTTATTGGACGGTTTAACAATTAAAAGAAGGGTATCGTCTCCGGCTACACTACCAATTATATGACGCC
Organism: uncultured Halanaerobiales bacterium; assembly: GCA_964526845.1. Classification (GTDB taxonomy): domain Bacteria; phylum Bacillota; class Halanaerobiia; order Halanaerobiales; family M55B127; genus M55B127. Next base: position 2,043 of record CAZGMM010000178.1, read on the forward strand.
AGTTGGCATTGTCTAAAGCCTCTCCCAAACCACCAGCTGTACCTTTTACAGTTTTTAAAAGGATAACATTATCACTGTAATCGATATCGGCTACCAGATTATTGAACATCTTTTTTAACCAGTATTTGTTTTCAGCACTTGACTTCTGATTGGCAAGTGCGTACTTATAGCCGCCGTCTTCGTCCGGTATTTTAATCAGACCAAGCTTTTTAATATCTCTTGATATCGTAGCCTGCGTGACCTTAATACCTTCCTCCTCCAATCTCTCAACTAATTCTTCCTGAGTACTAATTACCTCATTTTTAATTAGATTTAAGATTTTAAGTTGTCTTTTGTTTTTCATCGGTTTTCCCCCCTAAACTAATCCTACTCTCATCTTGTTTCTTAATATTGTATAGAATGTCCTGTCTGGAAATTTAATCAAAGAAATTTCCTGTTGTGAAGACTTGATCCGTACAATATCATCTTGTTTGATCTTGATGGAATCTCTTCCATCGGTTGTTAAAAATATCTTGTCCTTTTGACCCTCTACATCTATTTCGATAATCTCATCATCTGATATTACCATCGGTTTCACATGGACCGCATGTGGGCAAAGTGGAGTAATCAAAAGGGCCTTAACCTGGGGATTAATGATGGGACCACCGGCCGAAAAAGAATAGGCCGTCGAACCTGTTGGTGTGGATACAATAATTCCATCTCCCCGGTAAGAATTAACAAACTCTTTGTTTATATGCATATCAACCTTTAACATCTCGCCATCGGCTGCCCTATTGAGGACAACATCATTGACAGCGTATTTCTTTTGAACATCTTCACCTGCTCTTTGTAAACATACTTCTAAGGTGTTCCTGTTTTCGATCCTGTAATTATCGGCTATAATATGGTCAAGGGCTTCCCCTAATTCATTGGTCTCGATCTCGGTTAGAAAACCAATTCTACCCAGATTAATTCCCATCAAGGGAATACCGGTCCCAATGAAATTTAAAGAAGTATGTAAAAAGGTGCCGTCTCCCCCAAAAACAATTATCAAATCAGCTTTTTCACGCAGGGTGTCATAACTGGCTCTTTTGTGGTTTAAGTCCAGCTCTTTAGCTCCTTCTCTTTCTAAAAGATAGTCTAGATCTTTTTCTTTAATTAGCTCAATTAACCTTTTTGATACCTCTAAAGAATTATCTTTTTCTGTATTTAAAACAAGGCCGATAGTTTTGATATTACCCATCTCCTTTATTAGAGTTCTTTATGAGCTCTATCTATTACCTCTTCGATCTT
>CAZGMM010000179.1:0-3229 GCA_964526845.1 uncultured Halanaerobiales bacterium
GCACAACAGGTTATTGGGAATATACGGTTACTGATAGTGATGTAACAACAGACACATTGATAGATATTTATTTTGATGTAAGCGATTTACAAAATGGCTTATCTGATGTTGGTTTAGGTTATGTAACCGAACAAAGTGGGAGTTACTTATTTCAATTAGAAAACCAACCCACAACAGATGTTAATTATGCAATAGTAATTCAGAAGGAAGTGATATAATGGGTAGATTAAATTTACCGGGTGGTGGACAACAAGATGAAACTCCACCTAATCCTATTACTAATTTAGTTTTAGAAGATGAAACAGATAGTGAAGTAACCTTTAGTTGGACTAATCCACCAGACAATGAGTTTGATGGGGTTAGAATAGTTTATAAAACGGGAAGTTATCCAACTTCACCAACTGACGGAACATTATTAGACCCAGCAAGTAGTCCACAAATAATTACAGGGTTAACAAATGACACACAATATTATTTTAATTTTTATGCTTATGATGTCGCTGGAAATTACTCGACAGTAGTACAAGACACAGCAACACCTATATTAGTACCAGAATATGGCTTAGAATGGAATCAAACAACAGACACATACACACGATTAGGGGATGCGGTAGGATTGACTATCACTAATAACGGTGCAGACGGTGTTAAAACATCAGATTTTGATAGTGTCTATCCTTATAGTGATATGCGATTAGTTAATTTATCGGATAATGGTACAGTTAATGCACAGTATGGCGACGCTGGCTTTGCTTTTGATGGTACTAACGGGCAGGTTATGGTAGAAATACCTAAGTTTTACTATAAGTCAGAATTGGATACAACTACTGATAGGATATTTAGACGTTGGGTATCGGAGTTTCAAGTTGATGCAAATTACAAAATTTCACCTATGCACGTTGTTAACGGAGTCGAAAAGGACGTTGTGTATGTCGGCGCTAAGAAGGCATATAATAATGGTGGCACACTTGAAAGCAAAAGTGGAGTCGCACCTACTGTTGACCAGACAATTGGCACATTCCGTACACAAGCAGAATCTAGAGGTACAGGGTGGCATTTAAGTGATGCAAATACTATATTTATGGTATGGCAATTCTTATTTCCTATCGAATATGGCACATTTAAATCTCAAGAAAGTTTAGGTCAAGATTGGACAGACCAAGGTTCTGCAACTAATACAGGTAGCATGGATGCTTATGGCGAAGATAGTTATGGCGTAGTAACAGACGGACTATCGAGTGCAAGTTATCGAGGCATTGAGAATCCTTGGGGAAATGTAAGAGATTTTATAGATGGATTCATTATAAAAGATGACGGATATTATTTAGAAGATGACTACACAAATTATAATGACACTGGCGCAGGTTATACTAACACAGGTGTAGTTCCTATAACCACAAATGGATATATAGATGATTTGGTGTTTGATACTACTTATGATTATTTAGGTTTGGCTAATTCTACTAATGGTAGTAGTACAACATTTATACCAGATTATCAATATTCACACGATACAGGAGAAATCAACATTGCGCATTTGGGCGACCGTTGGAGTAGTGGGCTGGATGCTGGCGCTTTCTATTGGTCTCTGAATCATGTCGCTTCTACTTCTTCTTCGTCTATTGGCGCGAGAATTTCTTACACACCTTAAAGGATGATTTTATGAATAATAATTTAAATATGGAATTGATTAATAAATATTATAATAATGATATTACACAAGTGCAATTAAAAGAAAAATATAGCATTCACCATAAACAACTATATAAAATGTGTGAAGAATTGGGGTTGCCTAAAAAATCTAAATTATATGAAATGTTTAATTGTAATAAAGAATTAGCAACATATTTATTAAGCAAATATTCAAATATGAAAGTTAGAGTTAATAATAAGCATGGTGGTAGAACTCATTATGGGCAGGATATATTAGATAGATTAGAATATATTAAATTTTGTAATAAAAATATGACTAAAATAAAAAACCTGTATAAAAACTATAAAAATAATAAAATTCTTAAAAATACTATTTCTATTGATAGAATAATTGATGAGAATGGTTATACAAAAGATAATATACAGTTTGTAACACAAGGCTTTAACTCATGGAAAGCCAGTTTGAAAAGACAGATTAAAGTTTATGAAAAGCTAAATGACGAATATAAATATTTTATGTCTTTACAAGAAGCTAGTAGATATTATAATAAACCTGAAAAATATTTTAGTCATTTATTTCATGATTACAATAAAGAGAATGAATATTTTGTTGTAAGCAGAAGCAATCTAAATAAAGTTTTGATTAATAATAATTGTGATGATTTACTAGAATATTATAACAAGAGAGGTGATTAATAATGGCACAATCAACAATATATCCTAAAAAAATTAAAATAATAGGCAACAAAGTATATGTTAGAGATTTAGAGTCTGTAACAGAAATTACAGATGAAAATGATAATATAATATATGAATATGATGAAACTCAAATGACAAAAAAAGAATATCAAGAAATTGTGCATGAAAAGTTAGACGTGTTAGAAAAAGCTACTGGTGTCAATGGGAAATCGTCTAGCAAAGGTGTAGCACATAGACTTGATGCTATTGAAGAACAATTACAAGTGATAAAAGATAATCTAGGGTTATAGGTGATTAGATGGATTGGACTTTAAATTTTTTAATTAATTTTATAATACTAATACTTTTATCGATATTTTTATATAAGTCACTTTTATCTGTATCCGATAAAAAAGACAAAAACAAAGTGCTTAAAAAAATATTATTTATATCTGTAATCACAACAAGCGTTTTTCATTTTTTAAAAATTATAAACTAAAACAAGAAGGTGATATTTTGAAGATTAATGAAATAAATGTAGGGGGTTATATACCATCTACACCAGATAGTAGAAACTATAAATTGGATATGTATAAAAGACCTTATAAAGAAGCAGAATTGCCTATAAGGTTTGAAAATGATAATTTACCTATAGTACTCGACCAAAAATCTAGTGGAATGTGTGTTCCATTTTCATTATGTGCTATTAAATCTTATCAAGAAGATATTGAACGAGGGAAAGAGTTAGATTTTTCACCAGCGTTCATTTACGCACATAAGGCTTTCCCAGAAGGTGAGGGAATGTTCCCTAAAGTAGCACTTAATAGATTAAGAGATTTGGGAACAGTTTATTTTGATGACTTACCTATTATAGATGATGCAACAGATGTTATTAATG
>CAZGMM010000180.1:0-3173 GCA_964526845.1 uncultured Halanaerobiales bacterium
GTCAATTAGTTATATACTTATTGGTAAATATTTCTAGGTTTTTGTGGTACAATCATTAAATTATCTTATCCATTTAAAATCATAAGGCTTTAAATCAATTATTTTTCCCATTTTAATATTTTTAATTATATCTTTAAATTCCTGCCTGTGATCCAGGATTTCTTTAAGATTTATGCCTTTAATCTCCTCATTACTTATATTATGAAGGGCCAAGAGCTGATCATTAGTTTCCTTATTTTCCCTCAGTATTGCAAATATTCTCTTGTCTATATCCAATACTTTTTGGTCGGCGTTCGGATGTAAGGCAGACTGCTCTTTTCTTGTCGATAATATTTCTGTTAAGTTTTCATAAACCTGGTGCCTGATTGTTCCTTCTTCATTTATAGACGTTTCTAATTCTTCTAAACTCAGTTTTTCTCTATTTATAGTTCTTTTCTCTCCTGTTAGCTTGACCCCTTCAATATAATTTCTGGAACCTAAGAGGCTGTGTATATAAATTGCGGGTATACCCCGAAAGGTTAGCAGGATAGAGTGGGCATTAATAAACTTTTTAATCTTCAGGTCCAAGGGTTCTTTCTCCTGAACTAAAGCATCAAAATATGTAATATTTAATTCATATGGACTTTTAGAACCATCACTATTTGTTTTATAGGAAACAAAACCGCCATTTTCTTTGGCTTTGTTTGCCAAGCTGTCTATCTCTTCTTCTGTTAAAATCCCTTCAACTGGTCTTACTCCAATTCCATCATGAGAGGCTAAAAAGTTAAAATAGTATTTACCTAAACCAAATTCTTTTAAATCTCTTGCCCAATCAATTAACTTTTTGGAACTGCCAGTGTGAAAAGTATGTAAAACTAAGGGAGGTAAAGTAAACTGATAGACCATATCAGCTTCTTTTTCTTCTTCACCAAAGTAACTTATATTTTCTTCATAGGGGACATTGGTCTCTGTAATAATTAAAACTTCTGGGGCTACTTCATCTAAGATCTGCCTAAATAATTTTATGACTTCATGGGTTTCTTCTAAATGAATAGAACTGGTACCGATCTTTTTCCAAAGATAGGCGATAGCATCTAGTCTTAAAATGCTGGCCCCTTTTTTGACATAAAATAAGAGAATATCTATGACATTTAGAAGTAGATCCTCATTTTTGTAATTTAAATCTATCTGATCAGGACTAAAGGTAGTCCAGACGTGTCTTTTCCCTCTATTTGTTTCAACTTCGGTTAATAAAGGTTTAGCTCTCGGCCTGGTTACCTTGGATACATCCACATCAGGATCTACTTCGATAAAGTAGTCAAGATATTCCGGATGGCCCTCTTTGTACTTTTGAAACCATTCACTGTGGCTCGAAATATGATTGATAACCGCATCAAACATCAGGTTATAATCTTCACTGAGCTCTTCGATATCGGTCCAATCACCCATTTTTTCGTTAACTTCTTTATAATCAATAACCGCAAAACCATCATCAGAAGAATAGGGGAAAAAGGGTAATATATGTATGATATTAATATAGCCTTTTACATACTTGTCTAAAAAGCGGTGCAGGATATCTAAAGTATCATCACCATCTTTAACCTGATCTCCGTAAGTAATTAAAACTACATCTTCTTCTGTTAATATATCTTTGTTATATATTTTTTCTGATATGGCAGGATTATTGGCTTTAAATTCTTCCATGCGTTCATAAAGCCGGGCAAAAACACTTTCCCCCTTTTCTTGCCCGTAAAGATCAATTAATTTTCCTTTAATCTTATCATAAATCTCACTTTTATTTTCTAAAGTCAAGTTATCACCTCAAACTATTTATATTATTGAAAGTACTAGTTGAAATTAGCTAATAACTTTTCTAATATTTCTTTCAGTCTTTCTTTAGAAAAGTTACGGCGGGCTATTACATAGTTATAATTAACAGCTTCCTGGCGGTACTCATTATCTGTTAAATACTTATAGGCTTCTTTTAAAGGCTCTTCATATCTTGGCTCTTTAATACTTACCAGCCCGTTGTCTTTTCTTTGATATCCACTACCTAAAGAAGCTATAATTGGATTATATTTTTGGATGTCTGTTTTAAAGACCGGGTATTCATAAATCATAATCGGTTTTTTAGAAAAGAAACCTTCCAGTAACTGATTGCCCCACCCTTCTTTAATACTCGGATATGTTATCATATCACAGACCACATAGAAATCCCAGAGTGAGTACCTATTTTCTTTTATTAATTGATGGGCCCAGATAATTTTAACACCTTTTTCCTTAGCCAGTTTCTTTAACTTGTTAATATAAGGTTCATTATCTTCTTCTAGGCCGGGCATGACCAATACTATCTCATTATCTTGATTAAAAACTCTTTTATCATATAAATTGTTATCGATTAATTTTTCTTTGTATTGTCTTTTAAACTTGCTTACAAAATTAATCGCCAGTTCAATTGCTTTTCTTTCCGCAATACGGGTTGCCTGTAAAAAGATAATATCATTTTCTTTTAAGCCTAATGCTTTTTTAAGATCTTTGTTATTTCTATTGATTTTCCAGAGATCCTGCTTAAAGTCAAAGACATTAGGTACAACTTCTGACCAGATATTCTTATTATTCATTAGTTTCTTTTGAGCTATTCTATTTATTACGACATGTCTAATTGAACCAAGTTTGGGTGGGAAGTATTTCTCTAACATTAACTCAACCATCTTATAATTCGGTTCCTGATAAAGTTCTCTCTCCCAGTAGAAATCATGATGGTGGGCGATGGTAGCAAGTTCAAGCTCTTCAATAACTTGAGCTAAACCAAAACCCACCGCTATATTCCAACCGAGGGAAAGAACATTATTGGGGATAAATAAATCAATATCTCTTCTGGCTATTATTTCCTTTAATTTTGATTTGAACTGTTCAGCGTAATCATATATCTCCGCCTTAATTTGCTCTTCTGTTTTAGCAGGCTTATCTTTTTTAAATATTTCTTCGACAAGTTTAAGATTTCTCTCATTTCTATACTCTAATTCCGGGAGGTATTCTTCTCTTTCATCTTCAGTTCCGGTTATATATATTACCTGATGTCCTAAATCTTCTAATACATCTCTCCACTTATCCATCTCAAGAGAGACGCCATCGGTTTGTTTTGTTCTAAAATGAATCATTGCAATATTCATAATTGATACCTCTTTTATTTA
>CAZGMM010000181.1:0-3125 GCA_964526845.1 uncultured Halanaerobiales bacterium
TTAAAACCGAGCAAATTCATCACCCATTTAAAAAAGGGTGGGTTCTTTGCTCTTTCTTCCTAATTATGTTTCTATTGATTAAAATAGATAAGATCCAAAAAAACCAAGATAAAAAGATAGTAATAATAAAGAAGTTAATTAAGTTGTTTTTAATTTTTCCCATTTAATCACCTATTCCTATTTTTAGGCAGAAACTTTGCATAACTATTGTTTATATTATATTTTTTTCTCATCTCTGCTAAATAATCATGTACTTTCGCTTTATATTTTTTATCGGCTCCCCCGCGTTTATATAACTTTTGATATTCTTCTAAATAATCAGGATAATTTACTTTTAAAAATTCATAATATCTCTGCTTAATACTTTTAGTTAAGTAGAGCATACCGCTTAACATGTAATCTACTTCTGCCTCGGCTGCCCAGCGAGTTATCTGCTCTAAACTAGCTTTATCATCTGAAAAACAGGGCAAAATCGGCATGAAATGCAGGGCAGTATACATGGACTTACCTTTTAATTTTTTAAGAGCCTTAAATCTATTTTCAGGTATACTTGTGTTGGGTTCTAACTTAGCTGTGACATTATTTTTGGTATTGGTTATTGTTAAAGCAATATTAACATATTCTGCCTTATTAGATAGTTCTTCAATTAAATCCAAATCCCTTATTATCAGATCAGATTTTGTGGTAATTATGATAGATTGCTCATGTTTAATTAATACTTTCAACACCTTCGGCATTAATCGATATTCTTGTTCTAATTCCTGATAACTGTCACAAACTCCTCCAAAATTAATTATACTATCTTTTAAATCGTTATTGTTTAAAAAATCATCCAGCTGTTCAGCAATATTTGTTTTTACAAATATCTCAGCTTCAAAATCATTAGAGCCTAAATATCTATGGCTTTTCCTGCCATAACAATAGATACAGCCGTGTGAACAGCCCCGATATATATTTAAATCATAGTCATAGGGCAGGCCCCTCTTTTTATGTTGATATAGGGGAACTTTAACCTTTATTTCTCTAATTTTCATCTTTTTCAATCCCATCAATCTTATTTTACTATTTTTAATTAGCTTTTTACATAAGTTAATTATTTCACAACTCTTTATAATATATTCTATCTTACTTCTTAATAAATTTAAAGTATTATTTCATATTTTTTAGAAAGATACAAAAATATCCCTGCCGGCTTCAGCAGGGACTTAAATCTTTGGGTTATTTTTTTAACAGATCTAACATATCTGCCATTCTACTACCAAGATTTTTGGCAAGTTTGACTGCCTTTTTATCATCCTTGACACGCTGCCAACCTTCTTCTGTTTCCGAAGTGCCGACCACCATGTTAGCATCGGTCTGGGGTGTAGCAGCTGGTCCGATGATAAGCATCCCGTGGGTTAAGCCAAATCGATTAATATCTTCAATTGTACTCTGTCCCCCACCCTGATTAAGACCGGAAGAAGAGATTACTCCCAATAGTGTGTCTTTCAACTTATGGCCCTGCATCTTGAGATAACGGCTGCGGTCCATTAAATTTTTGAGTTGAGCTGGAGGTGAACCGAAATAAGAGGGTGAGGCCATAATTATTCCATCCGCCTCAATTAACTTATCACCAATCTTTGTCAGATCATCTTCAAGCACACATCTGCCTTCTCTTAGACAGGTGTTACAGCCCTGACAGAACTGCAAATCATAGTCCGTTATATGTAGTAGTTCTGTTTCTACACCTTCTTCTGCAAGAGTTTCTAAAGCATTTTGTAGGAGACTATTAGTACCTCTTTTAACAGGACTACCTAAAATACCGATTACTTTCATTGCTTACCACCTCTGTGTTATTTTTTGTAATTTTCTTTTGCCTTTTTTATTACATTTATCGCTTCTTTAATATCTGCCCAGCCCTCTATACTAACTTTTTTCTCTTCTAAATCCTTGTAGACTTCAAAGAAATGCTGAAATTCTTTTAAGATATGTGATTCTAGATCATCTATTGATTCTATATTGTCAAAACGCGGATCGCCGACCGGTACTCCCAGGATTTTTTCATCCCTCCCTTTTTCATCTTCCATGATAAACATGCCGATTATACGGGCTTCAATTATACAGCCCGGAAAGGTAGGAAAGGTAGTTAAAACCATCGCATCCAGGGCATCACCATCATCAGCTAAAGTTTCTTCTATATAGCCGTAATCGGCCGGATAGTAAACAGGAGAATAAAGTACTCTATCAAGCCTAAAAGCACCTTTTTCTTTATCGTATTCGTATTTATTGTTACTACCCTTGGGGATTTCTACAAATACTTCCATGTATTCTTGACTCATCTTTATCACCCTCTGACATTTTAAATATTTTTTATCCAGTAATAACATTCGCCATCTTTAATTTTTTCTAACTCCCCGCCGTTTGCTTCAATTACTTTGCGGGAAGTGATATTAACATCATCAACGGTTAACAAAAGGTCTTCTATATCCATCTCTTTTGCTTTGGTTGTTAGTTCTTTTAAAATTAACTTACCGTAACCTCTACCCCGCTCTGACTTTCTTACAGCATAGGCAGCATGGCCGCCTTTTTCTCTTAAATTTTCATTCAAATAATGTCTAAGTTTAGCCATACCGACCGGTTTATCATCTATCCATAACCAGTAAATGGTCTGGGGTACATAGCCTTCTTTGAGATTTATGCCTTTCGCCATCCTTTTGTTAACTATTAGATAATCCTTAAATTCTGCAAAAGTCAAACCTTTTGCACTATTATGGAACCTGTTTTCTTCACTCTCAATATCTTGAAGCATATCATATACTTTTTTTCCATCCTCTAAACTGAGTTCAATTAACTCCGCCATATTTATTTCCAACTCCATTTTTTTAATTACCAGCCACCATTTCTGCAATTTCATCTTTGTTCGGTATTGAACTTTGCGCACCCTTTTTGGTTACAGAAACAGCTGCAGCAGCTGACCCGTATCGGGCTGCTTCCTCTAAAGAAAGACCTTCACTTAATGCCACAGCTAAACCGGCATTATAGACATCACCGGCTGCCGTGGTATCAACTGCCTTTACTTTAAAGGGCTTAACTTTTATTATCACGTTTTCATTATTCACTATTATTAAATCTTTATTACCTCTTTT
>CAZGMM010000182.1:0-3119 GCA_964526845.1 uncultured Halanaerobiales bacterium
CCCGCCTCTTTATTCTCTTTGCCGCCCCCCCGGAAAAGGATCTTGACTGGAGTGAGGATGGGGTTGAAGGAGCTGAACGTTTTCTTAACCGTATCTGGCGGCTGGTTGCTGATAATATTGATGAAATCAGGAATATTTCTGCTGATGAGCTGAGACCGGATGAATTTGCTAAGGAAGAAAGAAAGGTTTACCGTAAACTTCATGTTACTATCAAAAAGGTTAGTGAAGATGTCGGGGAAAGGTTAAACTTTAATACTGCTATTAGTGCTGTTATGGAGCTGACCAATACTGTCTATCATTATCTGAATGAAAAGACTGGGGCTGAAATTAATTATTTCCTTCTGAAGGAAGTAATTATTAAGATATTATTGATGATGGCTCCCTTTGCTCCTCATATGACAGAGGAACTGTGGGCTAAACTGGAGAAGGAAGGTAGTGTTCACCGTCAGCAATGGCCGGAATATATTGAATCGGCTATGAAAAAGGAAGAGATTACTATTGTGGTTCAGATTAATGGTAAGGTCAGGGATAAGGTGCAGGTTAACCCCGGGATTGGGGAAGATGAACTAAAAGAGATAATTTTCAATAGGAGTCAGGTGAAGAAGTATACTGAAGGTAAAGAAGTTGCCAAGACAATTGTAGTACCTAAAAAACTGGTCAATGTGGTGGTGAAATAGTTATTTTGTTTCAGTGGTGATCAATCTGATTACTTTTAATCCAAAAGTCATATATTTAAGCAATCCCCTGATTTTTACCATCAGGGGATGTTATATATTAAACTGTTTCCAGCTATATTTTTTCCTTAAAAAATTAAATTGACTATAATCAACAATTTCATCATGTTGTAATCTTCCTACAACAATACCTGGATTTATATTTAAATTTTTAGCAAACTTTATCACTGATTTTTCAGTAAAATTATTGTTTCTAATAAATATTTCATATTTCTTTTTAGGTATCAATACATCAGCTGCAAAGTTATCAGCTTCTTTTTCAACTTCTTTTTGAACTTTAGAATCATATTCAATAAATGTTTCTTTTTTACTATGCAATAAAAGATGCCCAATTTCATGAAAAAAACTGAACCAGAAAATATCGGCATATTTATATCTTAAACTTAATTGAATTAAAGCCTTTTCTGGAGATAACCACTTAATGGCACCATGGGCGTAAGTTTCTGTTAAGAAAGGAACTATAACAAACGCTATACCGCATTTTGCAAGTTTTTTCTTTAAATCTTTATAAAAATTTTCTGGTTTTCTGTTCGTCATTTTTTTAAAAAGAGGTATATATGATTTTAAAACTTTTCTGGAAAACTTTTTTGTTTTTGTATTGTTAGCTAAATATTTTCCTCTTTCTAACCAGGCTGCTAAAGCCAGTGAAGAAGTTTTTTCAGGTTTTGAGGTTCTATATGCTACATTATAAACATTCTTTATTGAAGTTAAATCAGATACTCTAAAAAAATTTTTTAAATTATCTATTTTCTCTTTTTCACTATCCCCTTTTTTAACCCAACCTAAATCTATCATTTCAGAATATGGAGTATCATATAAAATCTGTTTTTCAGCTGTTTTATTTTTATCATTTATTCTAGCTTTTGCTTCTTGATAGTCAGTTTCAAGGTTTAACCAGAAATTTGCTGGTAATTCAAATATCTTTTCAAGTTTTATGGCAGTTTCAGCAGTCAAAGAAGTTTTTCCCTTAATTAATTGATTAATATGTTTTCTTGACATATCTATTCTTTTGGCAAGTTCAGCCTGGGTCATATTGTTTTCTTCTAGCATTTCTAATAGAGTTTCTCCCGGAGGTATAGCAATATCAGCAAAATACTTTTTTTCATCAGTCATGATAATCTACCACCTTCCAAATTATTATTCTATTAATTTCATTTAAATTAATATTTTTCTTTTCATTTGAATCTAAACCAGGTTTGAAAATTAAACGATAACCACCTGTTATATCAACAGAAAAACAACCGTCAAAATTCCCCTTTAATTTATGTTTGCGAAAGGGTGGTGTATGAGGTATTTGATTTAAATTATCAAAAGCCTGTAATTGATATATACGCTGTATTAATTTTTTTGCAAGCTTAGCTCCGTATTTTTTTCTTGCTTTATTTTCATTTTCGCATATTTTTTTGATCCTATTACTTCTGAACTCTATAATCATTATATTATACTAACCTCCAGATGTCAATTTTAATTTACCTATTAGGTTAATTAAAAAAGCAAGTAAATTAAATACTATTGTATATTTAAATAAATAATTGTAAATTCCTTTAATATTATAGAAAATATATTTTGAAAGTTACATTATCTATCTGATTTATATATACTAATTTTTTTGTTGTGAATTGGAAGTAAAATTATTATAGATAAATCATTGATTTTATCCTCTGAGAGGTTTATAATATATAGCAGGAGGGTGAAGAATGAAAGAGGTAGCAAAAGTAATAGAAAATACAGGTAATAAAGCCCGGGTCAAGATTGTGCGGCAGTCGGCCTGTAGCAAGTGTGAGAAGGATTGTATGCTGGCCGGAGATAGTCATGAAATGAAAGAAGTGGAGGAAGTAGTTAATAATCCTGTAGCTGCTGAGGCGGGGCAAACGGTTAAACTGGAGATGGGGGAAAGACCCCTGGTTTATGCTTCAGTAATTGTTTATCTGTTACCTCTGCTAAATCTTATTTTGGGCTATTTTATCGGTAGCTGGTTTGCTACTACCTTTGGCTATAAATTAATAGAAATAGCGGGTATTACCGGGGCATTTATATTTTTTCTGGCTTCTTCTGGAATGATAAGATTAATTGATAGCCGCCTGGGGCTTATGAAAGTATTTCATCCCAGAATCACGAAAATTATTGATTAAAAAAGGGGGCTTGAGTCGTGAATTCTATTGATGAGGAAAGTAAGGAAGACCTGTTACTCAGACTGTGCCGGATTGAGGGGCAGGTCAGGGGCTTACAGAGGATGATAAAAGAAGATAAATACTGTGTGGATATTTTAACACAGGTTGTTGCCGTGAGGGGGGCTCTGAAAAAAGTTGGGTTTAAAATCCTTGATGAGCATACTCATGGCTGTGTTCAGAGAGCAATTAAAGAAGAAAATGGAGATAAAATTAT
>CAZGMM010000183.1:0-3097 GCA_964526845.1 uncultured Halanaerobiales bacterium
CCGCTTTATTACTGCTTAAAATAGCGGCTACCGGTTTTTCGATTGGTTCAGGGGGCTCGGGCGGCCTATTTGCTCCCATGATCCTGACTGGCCTATTATCAGGCTTATTGGCTGGTGAATTAGGTTTATTAATACTACCATCTTATGCAGTAAGTCCTGTATTTTTAATGCTCTGTGGAGTGGCAGGAATCTTTGGGAGTATTATAAAAGCACCTATTACAAGTGTGATATTAGTATTAGAGTTATTTTATCTACCAAATTTAATTATTCCTCTTATTATTGCAGGCTTTGTACCCTTTATAATACTGAATTTATTAAAGGTTAGAAGTATTTATTCACCGGAACTATTTAATAAGGAATTGTAAAATATTCACAATTATTGACATGCCTGCTTTTTATGGTATAATTGAATTAATAAAATAAGGAAGGGGAGATGTTAATGCAAAAATATCAATGTACTGTATGTATGTATATCTATGATCCAGAAGAGGGAGATGAAACCCAAGGTATAGAACCTGGTACTCCTTTCGAAGATCTACCCGATGACTGGGTCTGCCCAGACTGTGGTGTAGGAAAAGAAATGTTTGAACCTTACGAATAAACACATAATTAACAAAATAAGAGTAAATAAACCGGGTTTTCCCGGTTTTTACTTTTATTTTAAAATATTATATAATGTATTTTGAGATGAACTTTTAAGGGGTTGTTGACCTTGTTTAAAAAAATAGCCAATTTTAACATAGAAGATATGTCTACAGCTCAAATATTGGTTGCCGGTTATTTCGTAGTAATCATTACAGGTACCTTACTATTAATGTTACCTGCTGCTACTACTAAAGCCGGTCCGATGAGCTTTATTAATGCCTTATTTACCGCTACTTCCGCTACCTGTGTAACCGGTCTAATCGTTGTTAATACTGCCTCAGCTTTTACGGTTTTTGGGCAGCTGGTGATAATGGTTTTAATTCAGATCGGTGGACTGGGTATCATGACCATGTCAACCTTGGTAGCCTTTATTATCGGTAAAAAGATCACCTTAAAAGAAAGATTAATTATTCAAGAAGATTTAAACCAGTTTAAGATTTCAGGCTTAGTGCGCTTGATCAGATATGTATTAGGATTCACCTTCTTATTTGAAGGAATAGGTGCCTTAATTATGTTTATCCGGCTGCTCGGTGATTATGATGTTGTCGGTGCATTTTACATGGCGGTATTCCATGCGGTCTCAGCATTTAACAATGCTGGTTTTGACCTTTTTGGTAATTCTTTAGAAGGTTTTACCGGTGATGTGACAATCAACTTTGTAGTTATGATTTTGATTATCATAGGAGGGATCGGTTTTGGTGTTATCACTGAGATCTCCAATTTCAATAAATTTAAACATTTAAGTTTACAGTCCAAAATTGTAATTTTAATTTCGGTTTTCCTTATTATATTCGGTATGGTAGTCATCTTTGGCTTTGAATATACTAACCCTGAAACAATGGGTAATTTAAGCTTTGGGGATAAAATGCTATCATCCCTATTTCTATCGGTTACACCTAGAACTGCCGGTTTTAATACTGTACCAACCGGCTCTTTAAGGAATTCTACTTTGTTTTTCATCATAGTATTGATGTTTATCGGGGCTTCACCCGGATCAACCGGTGGGGGAATTAAGACTACCACCTTTGGGGTAATGGCAGTTACATTATGGAACTTAATGATCGGAAAAAAAGATATGGAAATATTTAATAGACAGCTGGAAAAAGAAATAATATTTAAAGCCCTTGCGATAACTATGATCTCAGCAGGTTTGATAATTTTAGTCACTTTAACCCTGTCTATAACAGAACAGGGAGAC
Source organism: uncultured Halanaerobiales bacterium (assembly GCA_964526845.1). Taxonomy (GTDB): domain Bacteria; phylum Bacillota; class Halanaerobiia; order Halanaerobiales; family M55B127; genus M55B127. The sequence goes on from CAZGMM010000183.1 coordinate 1,844, forward strand.
TTTTTAGATATATTATTTGAAACCGTTTCTGCCTTCGGTACAGTTGGTCTATCGACCGGAGTTACTCCTACCTTAAGTAAGGTAGGGAGAACTTTAATAATCTTTACTATGTTTGCCGGTAGGGTTGGACCATTAACCTTTGCTGTAGCCTTTGCAGAACGGGAAAGAAAAGGTATTTATCATTATCCATCCGAAGATGTCATGGTTGGATAATTTAAGTTGTTCATTTAGGAGGTAAAAAAGATGAAGCAGTTTATAGTAGTAGGACTGGGTAGATTTGGATCTAGTGTTGCTAGAACCCTAACTGATAACGGTCATGACGTATTAGCGATTGATCAGGACCATCAGATTATCCAGGATATTTCTAATTCAGTTACCCATGCTGTAGAAGCAGATGCAACTGATGAAGAAGCTTTAAAAACATTGGGAGTTAGAAACTTCGATGTGGCCATCGTTAGTATAGGAGATAACCTACATGCTAACATATTATGTACCTTGATTTTAAAGGAATTAGGAGTTCCCTATGTAATAGTTAAAGCCCAGGATAATCTACATGGTAAGGTTCTAACAAAAGTTGGGGCAGACCGGGTTGTTTATCCGGAAAGGGATATGGGTGAAAGAATTGCCCATAACTTAATTTCATCCAATGTATTAGATTACTTAGAATTCGCCCCAGATTACAGTGTAGTTGAAATCATGGCCTCAACCAATATGGTAGGTAAATCACTGGCTGAGCTTGAATTTAGGAGTCGCTTTGATGTCAATGTTATGGCAATCAAAAGGGGACAACATCTAAATATGTCACCCGGGGCTAGTGATAAGATATTAGAAAATGACACACTGATTGTTATGGGTAAAAATGAAAATTTAGATAAAGTTAGAAACTTTTAAAACCAGGTTAGCCTGGTTTTTCTTTTTATATAATATTAACCGTTATAATAGCTGTTATCCTAGTTTTAAAATATTCTTTTTAAAAGTCTTTTATAAAGATATATGGTTATTATTTCTACTTAATTGGGGGCATTTTGATGGAAATAAAGGAAGTATACAGATATGGACATGAAAAAATAATAGAGAGCTTGCAGACTGATCCCAAACAGGGGTTAAGCTCAAAAGAAGTTGAACAAAGGTTAAATGAGTATGGACCAAATACTTTAAAAAAAGGTTCTGAAGTATCTCCCTTTGAAATTTTTATTTCCCAGTTTAAAAATATTTTAGTAATTCTTCTTATTATTGCAGCCAGTATTTCATTTT
>CAZGMM010000184.1:0-3063 GCA_964526845.1 uncultured Halanaerobiales bacterium
AAAAACCGATAATAAAATACAAAATAGAAGGTTTCACAAAGGCGGGGTAATATGTGATATCCTGGGGATAAAAGGGTAATACCAAGAGAGGGGTAAGTAAAAACGCCCCAATAAACATTATTAATACACCAATTTCTTTTAACAGTAATTGATACCTGCTTACTATTATTTTTTTAAATCTGATAGGTTCTCCGCTATTTTTCTCCAGTTAGTGAGGTGAAAGCTTCTGATTGATTTTCTACTAAGGTAATAACCAATACTTTATCTCCGATTTTTAGTTTTGTATTTCCCCTTGGTATAAGCACATCCTCATCACGAATAATGGCTCCCAACACAATATCCTCTGGAAGATCAATTTCAATTAGAGTCTTATCTAACACAGGGGAGTCCTCTTTTAAAATTATTTGAGAGATACTTACCCTTCCCTCTTCAATTGATAATAAATTATTAATCTCAGCTGTTTCAACTTTCTGTTCGATTAAAATTGAAAGCAGTTTAGTGGTATTAAATATTGTTTGAATACCAAGCTTCCTAAATATTATTTCATTATCAGGGTTATTTATTACAGCGAAAGCTGAAGGCACCCCATATTCTCTTTTTGCTAATTGACATATAAATAGATTATCAGGATCATTTCCAGTTAGAGCCAGTATTGCATCAGCTTTACTAGCTTCTGCATCCTGCATCGCATCAGGATCCGAACCGTCGCCATGAATAACAAGTGCATTTAATTTTTTAGCCAAATATTCGCAATATTCTTTGTCTTTATTGATTATTGAAGTTGTGTACCCCTTTGTGTGAAATATTTTAGCAAGATGATAGACTACTTTTCCTCCTCCAACAATTATAATCTGCATAACTACCCTTTTATTTTACTGTAATTTTATTTTTAAATGTATTCACCAGTAACTTAGTAGTGCTTATTGAAAATACATCCATATCTCTGTAAATTATCTGTTTATTAGGATCATTCACCCTGACCATTACCTGATGAATATTATATATTTCTTTCGCTATTTGCGCTATCATTGCATTAGTGTTATCATTGTCAGTAGTAATAACAACAGCATCGGCATTATCTAGTTTTGCCTCTTTTAATACCTCAATTTCAGTAGCATCACCTCTTATTTTAAACCCCGAATATTCAATGGATAATTTATCAAGAGCACTGGAGTCTTGATCTATGACCACTACATCTGCACCTTCTTTCGATAATATATTAGCAAGACCTGAACCCACTCTTCCACATCCGACAATTATTATATACATGGCTTTCTTCCTTTTTTAATCTTGATTGTCTCCTAAATTCATATTTTCTTTACTAATCACTTTCAGTGGTTCTATTAAGATTCTTCTGAGCTGGTTTGTAGGTAGAGTCAAGAACTAATGCCGTCCTATCTTGCTTTTATGCCTCAAGCACCTCATTTTGCATTTCATAAAGGATTCCCAATAAATTAAATGCTTCTGGTTTTGTAGTATCCATTTCTTGATATTCGGCTTCTTTTGTCTTTATAATTTTCTGGATAACCTCTTCGACTTCATTATCATTAAAAAGCTTCTTTAAATAATCTGCTGCTCCCAATTTCACAGCCTTTACAGCAATATCTACAGATTTCGTCCCCGCCATCATTATAACGGATATATTTTTTTTAAGTCTTTTTAACTCAGCTAAAGTTGCAATTCCATCTATTCCCGGTAATTTCATACTAGCAGTACAATATCAAAAACATCTTCATAATCAGAAGTCAGGATTTCAGAAATAGTATATCTAACATTCTTTTCCCCATCAATAACCAATATCTTTATTCTATTCATCTCGCCCGTTTTTTTTTGTCATACCTTTTATTTATAATGTTTAAATTAAACAATTAAAAAAACTATCTACGCTTTTTTAAACTAATTATTTATCACTTGCCACCAAAATCAATATCTTCCTTATTGTAATTTCGGTCGGTAGTCCTTTCTAAGTTTTGTTGAGCTGGCTTGTAGGTAGGATCTAAAGCCAGTGCGGCTCGGTATTTTTTCTGCGCTTCGAGAATTTCATCCTTTATCTCATATAGGCCTCCAAGTATATTAAAAGCCTCTGGCTTAGATGCATCAAGCCCAATAGCTTTATTTAAATACTTTCTGGCTAATGAAAATTGTTTTTGGACTATACATTTTTTCGCATAATTGAGGAAATCCTCATATGAACTCAAATTCTCTTTTTTATATTCGGTGGACTTTCTATCAAGCACCCTGCTTACAATAGCTTCTATCTCATCACAGTTAAAGGGTTTCCGCAGATAATCAACTGCTCCTAATTTCATAGTTTTTACAGCGGTTTTAACATTTCCATATCCGGTTATCATTATAACGATAGCCGTTTCATCCATTTCTTTTATCTTAGATAAAACCTCCATACCATCAATACCGGGCAACTTCATATCCAATAGTGTTAGATCGAATTCCTTCTCTTCAAACATCTTTAAACAATCTTCACCGTTGACTGCAGTAAAAACTTCATATTTTGGAGCAAGGCACCTGGAAAGTTGATCGCGTATATTTTTTTCATCATCTATTACTAATATTTTTTCTTTACTCACTTTTTGACCTCCATTCTGATAAATTGATTTAACACACTAACTTTAAATATATTTTCTAATGATTCCTAATAGTTTATCTGGTTCTACTGGTTTAGTAATGTAATCTGTAGCACCCAATTGATTGGCTTTCTTGATGTCTTCTTCCTCAGCTTTGGCACTCAAAACCAGCACTGGGATATTCATTGTTTTTTCATCTTCCTGTAGAGTTTCCAGTACAAGGAAGCCATTCATCTTTGGCAACTTTATGTCTAGTATGATTAAATCTGGGCCCCAGTCGTGAGCTGTGTCAATAGCTTCAACGCCATCTTGGACTACCTTTAAATCATATCCAGCATTTCTAAAGAGCAGATTTAATACAATAATTAAATTTGTATTGTCCTCAGCTAATAAGATTCTTTTCATTATTATCCTCTATTTTGCCAGTTTCACAGTAAAAGTAAAAGTGCTGCCCTTACCTTCTTTACTATCAACCCAAATT
>CAZGMM010000185.1:0-2992 GCA_964526845.1 uncultured Halanaerobiales bacterium
AAACTGTAAAAACGCGGCTGTTTTTAATTTCTTTTTGTTATTTCCCACCGTATTTAAAAATCTTTCGGTATCATGACTGTCAATTAAATTTAAGAGAGAATTATAGGCCGGTTCAGGATACTCAGCCTTAACTTTATTTATCTCACTGATAAACTTATCAACTTCCCAATTATCGGTCAATAAATTAACAACTGCATCTCTAAAACGGTAGTTCATCACTCCATCAAATTCATTACCTTTGAGATATTCGCCTGCATCTCCCCAAATTTCGCCTGTGATATATGCATTCGGATTGATCTCTTTCACATAATCACGCCAGTTCTGCCAAAAGTCGGGATTTCTATCCTTAACTTCATTGGCAACATCCAACCTCCAGCCGTCAATACCGTCGGCGGGGTTGCCATCCCCATTAGGGTCCATCCACTTTTTTGTTATTTCATAAATATATTCTTTTACTTCTTCATTATTAACATTTAATCTCGGTAATGAACCAAAACCAGCCCAGGACTCATAGTTGGGCTGCTTATTGGCAGTCCGCTGTTCATATAAAGTTACTATCGGGTAACTGTTTATATAATACCAGTCCCAGTACTTAGAATCTTTACCATTTTCAATTACATCCTGAAAGGCATAATGTTCATAGCCGGTATGGTTAAAAACACCATCAAGTACAACTTTTATTCCCTCAGCATGAAAACTTTCAATTAATTCGATAAATAATTTATTAGAGGCTGCCTGATTGCCTTTGACAGCAAAATTATCTTCTATAAATTCATAACCTGCAGTATTATACTTATGGTTTGAAGTCGCCTCAAAGACTGGATTAAAGTAGACTGCATTAATACCTAATCCTTTAAGATAATCTATTTTTTTCATTATCCCCTGGAAGTCTCCCCCATAAAGTACATGCCAGCCTGATTTAGGATTGATCTCTCGACTCTCATCCGTAAATTTAACAGGGTCAATATAATGATGTTCACTTTCTTTTATCCCCTGGTACCAACCCGGTACAATATTCTCGTACCGTTCAGTCTTATTCTTATAGGTCTCTATATATTCAGGATCATTATCTGGATTACCGTTATTAAATCTCTCCGGAAATATTTGATAAAAGACTGCTTCTTTAACCCAGGCAGGGGCTTTAAAGAGAGGATAATTATCCTTATTATACCTAAACCAATCAGCCATCGTGATTGCAAGTCCCTCTCGGCCAAACCAAAATCTAGTATCAGCGTCATCAACTACAAAGCGGTATCTAAATTCATTATCTTTTACTTCTATCCTTTTTGTCCAGTAATCAAACTGTTCATCGGAAGTAAAGTAATTCATATACTCAACCTGGTAGCCATTTTCATCAAAAAAATTAAGTCTAACATCTTCTACATCATTAACAGCTGTTTGAAATCTTATCTCGATAATATTATTACCAAGTCTGGTAATATGGGCAGGTGTCTCCTGTTCATGCCATAAAGCACTTTTTATTATCTCTCCATCTCCAACTTTGCCAACTTTTTTTATCTGCTGTCCAACATTAATTACAGAATTTAATCCGCCAAAGCCATCGGGTGCATAGTCTTCACTATGAGGATCCTTTTTCCACATAGAACCGTTAACTACAAACTTGTATTCATAAGTACCTGGTTTTAAAGAGATAGTTATTTCATAGATTCCATCTCCGTTTTCATCTGTCATTTCTAATTTTTTAGTAGCCCAGTTATTAAAAGAACCGGCCAGATAAACAGAAACTACCTCATCTATTTGTGGTTCATATTTAAAAGTAACATCTTTCATCCCCGGTGGGGCAGCTGTAATTGATAGACTAAATATCAATAAGATAAAAATGAGGTATATTAAACCTCTATAATATTTTTCCATTAAACTTTTCCTCCCAAAAAAATAATCTGCTAATATATATTTAAATATAGGGTTTTTATTTCCTTTAATTAAAATATAGAATTAAAAATTTTACCAGATAAAAGGGATAAGTCTGTACTTCACCCTTTCACAATAGTCTATATATCCCTCTAGTTCTGCCTGTAATAATTGATCTTCTTTCTTGGTCCTAATAATTATAATAATAGCTAGAAATAGGCTTAAAATTAGTGCATATACTGAACCAATAATTAATGGAGGTACAAAAGCAGTTAAAATCATGCCAAAATTGCCGGGATGCCTTATATATTGATAAGGGCCTTTATCAATAACTCTCTGATCACGGTCTTTTTGAACACGGACCGTTCCTTCAAAATATTTATTTACCAACATAGCATTGTTAATTATAAACAGGGAAAACAGATAAAGTATAATTCCAATGAATAAATAAAAAAGTGGTAAATAAGACCATTCAAAACGAACTGCATCTAATCCAGCTAATAAAGGAATGAAGATGGTGTGAGTAATAAAATATATAAACAGAATTGTCTTATCCCAATTTTGCGTTCCGGCCCCCTGGTCAGCCCGTAATTCTAAAACCTGCGGATTGTTTTTAAGTAAAATATAATTATTATATAAAGCACCAAAAATAAGTAGTATATATAAAAGCCAGCCCCTCAGCACATATATACTTCCACTGCTTATGAAAAATACAGACGCAGAAATAAAATAAAAAATCATATTTTTAAAAATTGCTTTTTTTATATTTTTGGAAAGAAGCTCATTTTTAATCATCTTGATCACCATAATTAATAGTATACTACAACAGTCCATTAATATTATACCATCTTCTCTATTTGGTTGTCATTTAATCTATAGCTGTCCTTGCAAAATAATTAATATTTCAATTATACTAATAATAAGTTAACTTTAAAGGGGATGTTAAAATGCTTAAAAAATTAACTCTATATTTAATTTCACTTTTAATATTAGGAATACTTTTAAATTTTGGCCGAGATAAGAAATTTGTTTTATTTGAACAAAATATAGTTGAGTGAACCTCTACCACCAAATCAAAAACAAGATTTGGAAGGAGCTTCTATTACTTCACATATACCAT
>CAZGMM010000186.1:0-2978 GCA_964526845.1 uncultured Halanaerobiales bacterium
TTACTTCACATTCTTTTGTAATTCTTCATGGCTGACACTACGGAAATGTTCGGTCGGCAGCCAACTCTTATTATTTAAAGTAAAGAGAGCATAATAGAGAATTAATACCCAGCTGTACATGAAGAGCGGAAAGAATACTATATATTTAAAAGAACTAAAGGATAATCTATCTAATAAGTAAACTGAGGACGGTATTAGATAAGGCATTACCGGTAAAATAAAGCCCAGGGTTTTAATGTTTTGAATAAAGTAGTTAAATAAAGGTGAATTAAAAGTACCGGGAAATGATAACCGGAGTAAAGTTACTATAAAATAGGTCATCAAAAACGGCTGCTGTATTAACCTTAAGGCAGAATCCACCTTTATTATATTCATCTCTTTGATACCCTGCCACATCATCTTTGGGATATATTTGACTAAAACCGAAAGTTGTCCCCTACCCCAGCGCAGTCTCTGGCGGCAGCTGGCCAAAAAGGAAACGGGTTTTTCATCAAAGATCTTGGTTTCACGGGCAAAAGTTGTTTTAGTATCTTTGAGTAAAGCCTGAATTGAATATTCTAAGTCCTCTGTTAGGGTCACGGTATCCCATCCTATCTTTGCCAGTGAATCCTTTGAAATACACATACCGGTACCCATTAGGACACTGGAAAGACCGACATTAAATCTGGCTAACAGATTATAGCGGTCATTGATCCAAAACATCATGGAAAAGGTGGCGGTTACCCAGTTATCAGCCGGATTCTTAGAATCTATATAGGCCTGGATGATCTTTTCTCCCTGCAATAGTCTGGTGTTCATTGCTTGTAAGAAGTTCTCTTGTACCAAATTATCTGCATCGAAAACCACGGTTGCATCGTAATCTGTCTTTCCACTTAAAAATCCTAAACTGCGGAAGGCATATCTTAGTGCATATCCTTTACCTTTTTTTTCTTGATTAAATCTGGTCAGTACATTAACACCTTGTTCTTTAGCTTTCTGAGCTGTATCATCTTCACAGTTGTCAGCCACTACATATATGTCATAGAGATCTTTCGGATAATTTAAGTTACGTAAGTTTTCGATCAATTTATCTATTACTTTTTCTTCATTATGGGCCGGTATTACGACAGCAAACCTATTGGCCGGTTCTTTAAAGTCATTATTCTTTTTTGTCCTCAGACCGAGAAGTACGAATAGGAGAAAGTAGAGCATATAGCCTATTAGAAATATATCAATACCATAGTTTAATATTTTCATTTTTCTCCACTCCTTTACATCTATATCGTAACAGTTAAAGTAAAATTAGATATAAAGAAAATGTAAAGATTCTGCAAATTATAAAGCTTAAAAATAGCATAATAGTAAAATTATATAAAAAAGATTAAAATAAGATAGATAATCAGAAGTGGAGAGAGGTAAAAATAAAAAACCCAGTCAATAAAACAGACTGGGGATTGACTAATTATTTATTTTTTTAAGTTGGATAACTATCTTCCACCGGAGTTTCTTGTAGATGGTGTTCTTCGGCTTCCGGATAGATCAGTTCTTTGGTAAATAAATACTTATAAAATAAATACCTTGTTATTATAAAAACAACCGTAATAGCCATCGTGGCATACATGGACATGATAAACTTCTCTGAGCCCGCATCCAATGAATGCCAGGGGAATATTAATTGCCCGGAATACCAGGCAACCGGATTAATGACCGAGTAAAGAGCGTCAATTAGATCAGGTGATATTGCCCCAATTACAGCTATTATCCTTAAGTTCGTATAATTGCTGCTGTACTTTCTATTATTATAGATAAAAATATAAAGTAGGATAGCGGTAGCGACAACTTGGAAGATAATAAAAGGCAAGGCCTCAACTAGTTCACCCTGGTTAAACCAATTAACCACATAGTCATTTTCTGTATAATCTAAAACAGCATGGCTTAAAAAACCCAACCCATAAGCACATACACTGTTATTTATAATTGGGTTATCACAGTAAGCTGAAAGAGTTCCTAACATATCACCAACGATTACGTGTTTAACCATATCACTCATAATAATTGCTCCTTAATGATTTAAATTATAATAAGAGTTAAATTTCTTTTACCACCGAATTTAATTCTCCCCCCAAAATAAGGATAATGCTGGAAAAATAAAGCCAGAGCATTAAGATTATTATTGTAGAAAGTGAACCATAAATTAAGGAATAGTTAGCGATATAGTTTATAAAAAGTGAGAACAGGTATGATAAAATAGTCCAACCTATTACCGTAAATATTGTGCCCGGTAATACCTTTTTAAAAGGCTGTTTTTTATTGGGTAAAAGCATATATAAAGTTGAAATAATAAAAACGATTGTTACCGGTAGGGCAGTAAGTTTAAAGATTCCTATCAACTCTATTATACGGGGATCAATTGTAATATAAGTATCAATATATCTTAAAAATTCTCTTCCGATATTGGGTAAGGTAAGCAGAAAAACAATACCAATAATAATAAGAAGTGTATATAATATATCTATTAGTTTTACAACAAAATAATTCCTCGTTTCTTTAACTTCATAGGCCATGTTTAAAGATAACATCAAGGCCCTTATCCCGCGAGAGGAAGCCCAAAGGGCACCAACAACTGATAAAGACAGAACACTAAAGTCCTTGAGGATAATGTTCTGTCTAATGAATTCCATGACAAGTTCGTGAACCTCACTCGGGAAGAAAAGCTCTAACGCGCTAATAATCCAGTTTGTATCTAAAGATAGCTGACCTAAAACAGCAAAGAGAATGATCAAAAAAGGAAAAAGGGAAAGTGTTAAAAAGAAAGCCATCAAGGCCGCATAAGCTGAAATATCATGGTTAATATATCTTTTAACTAATCTTTTAAATACAACAGATCCTTTTTCTTTTAGATTCAGCTTATTTCCCATAAAATCACCCGGACTTATCTATTAAATAATTTATCAAAAATGTTGAAAGAAAACTCTCTCTAAATCTTTAATTTGATTTAG
>CAZGMM010000187.1:0-2967 GCA_964526845.1 uncultured Halanaerobiales bacterium
GGAGGTGTATAATATTGGCACGTATTGAAGGTGTTGATTTACCAAGAAATAAAAGAGTGGAGATTGGCCTAACCTATATTTACGGTATTGGTCGTTCTACATCTCAAGATATTTTAGATAACACTGGTGTTAATCCAGATACAAGAGTAAAAGATTTAACTGAGGCGGAGATCAGTAAAATCAGAAAAGAAATTGATAAATACCCGGTTGAGGGTGAACTACGCCGTGAAGTTAGAGCAAATATTAAAAGATTAAAAGACATAGGCTGTTACCGCGGTCTAAGACATCGTAGAGGCCTACCAGTTAGAGGTCAGAGAACAAGAACTAATGCAAGAACCCGTAAAGGACCTAAGAAGACTGTAGGAGCAAAACGTAGCAAAGCTACTAAAACTGCAAAATAATTAAGTGGTTAGGAGGTATATAGATGGCTAAATCCAAGAAAAAAGGTAAAAAAAGAGGCCGTGCTAAGAAAAAGAAGATCAATGTTGATAGCGGTATTGTGCATATCAAATCAACATTTAACAATACAATAATCACAGTAACTGATAAAGAAGGAAATGTTATTCTTTGGCACAGTGCTGGTAAAGCTGGCTATCAGGGTTCAAGAAAAAGCACACCCTTTGCAGCCCAAATTGCAGCTGAAGAAGCTGCCCAGGAAGCAAAAGATTTAGGATTAAAGTCAGTTGAAATATATGTAAAAGGACCGGGCTCTGGCAGAGAATCTGCAATCAGATCTATCCAGGCCACCGGTTTAGATGTTAGTTTAATTAAGGATATCACACCAATTCCACATAATGGATGTCGTCCACCTAAGAGACGTCGTGTGTAATTATAATAATAAATTGACAACAAGAATATGGAGGTGTAATAATGTCAAGATATACAGGTTCAGTATGTAAATTATGCCGTACTGAAGGTGAAAAACTATATCTAAAAGGAGCACGCTGCTATTCTGATAAGTGTGCTTATGAGAGAAAACCTAATTCTCCCGGTGAGCAAGGTACGGGTAGAAGAAGGAGAAAAGTATCTGAATATGGTTCACAGTTAAGAGAAAAACAAAAAGTTAGAAGGATTTATGGATTACAGGAAAATAAATTCCATAGATATTTTAAGGAAGCAGAAAGAGATAATGGAATAACCGGTGAAGTCTTCTTACAACTATTAGAAAGAAGACTAGACAGCGCTGTTTATAGAATGGGTTTTGCCCGTTCCAGAAATGAGGCAAGACAGTTCGTCTTACACGGACATATTGAAGTAAACGGTGAAAAAGTTAATATTCCATCCTATAAAGTAGAGGAAGATGATGTAATTTCTGTGAAAGAATCCAGCTTCAAAAAGGATACTTTCCAGGAAATATTCGATGTAAATGCTAACTTAACCCCACCCGAGTGGGTCTCTGTAGATTTAGAAAAAGGGGAAGGTACTGTAGTATCCCTGCCTACAAGAGAAGATATTGAATATCCAGTGGAAGAACACTTAATCGTTGAGTTTTATTCTAGATAATAAAGCCAGTCCTCGAATCTGTTAAAGTCAAGAAATAAGGAGGTTTTAAATTTAATGATAGAAATAGAAAAACCTCAAATAGAGAGGCTAGAAAGTTCAGATAAATACGGCGAATTCGAAATCTCTCCTCTCGAGAGAGGTTATGGAATAACCCTCGGAAACTCTTTGCGCAGGATACTACTATCTTCTTTACCAGGTGCAGCAATTACCTCTGTTAAAATAGAAGGGGTACGCCATGAATTCTCTTCTATTGAAGGAGTAAAAGAAGATGTAACCGAAATTATCCTTAATTTAAAAGAAGTAGTTTTAAGGTATAAAGGCGAAGAAATGCAGACTATGAATTTAAATGTAGAAGGTAAAGGAGAAGTTACTGCTGGTGATTTCAGAACTTCTGGCGAAGTAGAAGTCATCAATAAAGATCATCATATCGCCACTCTAGCAGAAGGCGGTAAAATAATGATGGAAGTAACTGTAGAAAGTGGAAGAGGCTATGTCCTAGCAGAAGAAAACAAAGAACACTTTGATAAAGTAATTGGTCTAATACCAATTGATTCTTCCTTTAGCCCGATTGAAAGAGCTAATTTTAGGGTAGAAAATACTAGAGTTGGCCAGGTAACAGACTATGACCGTCTTGTTATCGAGGTTGAAACCAATGGAAGTATTACACCTGATGACGCAATCAGTTTAGGGGCTAAAATAATGGTTGAACATCTTGAACTATTCATCAATCTCACCGATGAAATTGAAGATGTTGAGATCATGGTAGAACAGGAAGAAGAAGAACAAAACAAAGTATTAGAGACAACAATTGAAGAGCTTGAACTTTCTGTTCGTTCTTCAAACTGTCTAAAAAGAGCCGGCATTAACAATGTGGGCGAATTGATTGAAAAGACGGAAGATGATTTGATGAACGTAAGAAACTTAGGAAAGAAATCCTTACAGGAAATCAAAGATAAATTAGATGAATTAGATCTCAGCTTAAAAGAACCAGAGGTTTAAAGGAGGGAGATTGAAATGGCTAAGCGTAAGTTAAACAAGAAAAGTTCTCATAGAAAAGCTTTATTTAAAAATCAATTAATCAGCTTATTTAAAAATGAGCAAATTAAAACTACCCTGCCGAAAGCCAAAGAATTAAGACCAATTGCAGAAAAAATGATCACTAAAGCAAAGAAAAACAATCTTAATGCAAGAAGACAGGCGATGGGTAAATTAAATGATAAAGAAGCAGTCGAAAAACTGTTTGATGTGATAGCTCCCCGTTATATGGAAAGACCGGGCGGTTATACCAGAATTATTAAGCTTTATCCCAGACGCGGAGACGCATCTGAGATGGCTTTAATCAAGCTGGTGGAAGAAGAGTAAAGTTTATTTAGGCAAACTTAGTGGGTGTATTTTATGAGTTTACTGGAAGTACAAAATGTGGAGTTTAAATATCACGGTCAGATAGAACCAGCTTTAAAAGAT
>CAZGMM010000188.1:0-2944 GCA_964526845.1 uncultured Halanaerobiales bacterium
GGTAAGCTCTTTGTCCATATTTTCTCACATCATACTTATCCATTTACCTATGTAAATAAGTCTAGTTCTGATTGGATGACTAGATATTTTTTTGCTGGAGGAACCATGCCTAGCCAGGATTTGCTTCATTATTTTCTTGATGATTTTCAACTTGAGAATCAATGGGCAGTTTCAGGGACACATTATAAACAAACTCTTGAAGCATGGTTATATAAAATGGATAATGATAAAGAAAAAATTTGGCCAATTTTCATAGAAGTATATGGAGAAAAAGAGGCAAATAAATGGTGGAACTATTGGAGGATTTTCTTTTTATCCTGTGCAGAATTTTTTGGATTTAACGAAGGTAATGAATGGTTTATATCTCATTACCTCTTTGAGAAAAATTAAAGTAATATCAGGCAATTTTCAGCTTTTCACTTTATCAGTTCTTTTTTTTACATTAATTAATAATCTCATCTTATTAACTCTTGTTTCTTTTTAAGCCCTGTTGTGCATTTAAATTATACCTCATCATACTTTTTATTACTCCCCTTAAATAAATCAGTTGGATATTTCTCTTTGTTTATTTTAACTTTCCTTTTCAAAGTAGCTTCTAAATCAATATCATTCATCTGAGCAAACCTTAAAATAAAGAAAAGCACATCTGCTACTTCATTTTCCATTTTTACTCTTTTTTTAGAATCTTTTAATATTCCTTTTATTTCGTCCTCAGACTTGAATCTAAATATCTCTAATAATTCATTTGCTTCTGTAGAAATTCCAATAGCCAAATCTTTTGGATTATGATACTGACTCCAATCTCTGGCTTCACAAAACTTTTTTACTATATTTTTCAACTCTTCAATACTAGTATTATCATCCATATTTTATCATCATCTCCCTATTACATCATTTTTCTAAAATATTCTCTTAAGTTATCGTCAACACAATAAATATAACAGCCCTTCATTCCCCTTGTCATTAAAGTCCTATATGTATTTTTTATTATTTCTTCAGCTATCTTATTTGCTTTTTCCGGATTAGATTTGGCCATCTTTTTAATGCCTCTAATTGAACTATCATAAGTAGCTCTTTCATTATAATCTGTAATTATTTGACCATTTTCATATCTCAAATCTTTTCCTATAATAACCCCAACATAATCAAATTCTAAACCCTGAGAGGTGTGAATACATCCAACTTGATTAACTGATCCTTCATCAATAGCATAAGTATCAGTATCATTTAGATTCCAACTCATTTCAAAATCATCAATCTGTATATCTTTATATTCAGGATCACTTTTGCCTTCTTTCGGCCACTCCCAACAATATCCTGCTAAAAGCCTGGCTCTTCTTGACTTTTTATTTAATTCAACTACCTCATCTCGCAATTCATTAGGATTATCAAAAACCTTAAAATCATAATTTATATCTTTTAAATCATAATTAGCAGTTTTCCTAATATCTAGAACATTATCAACCCAAGCAATATAACCTTCAGATCCATTGCATCTAAACTGTGAAGTCAACTCATCTTCATAAATTTCTGCACCAGCTTTTTTGGCCCATTTCTTTATACGTTCAATACTTCCAATATCCTTAATATGGATTCTTTGCCGTTCATCAATAAAAAAAACACTAAATTTAGCTGCATTAATTATTTCTTTAATTTGATTTTCACCTTTATTTGAATAAAAACCAGATTTTTCATTTAATCTATGGGCTTCATCTACAATTAATGAATCTATTCTATTGCTTGGTACATCATAATAACTTCCAGAACCTCTAAATAGATTATTTATATTTGTCTTTTTCTTGGTTCCGGTTAGTTGAGCAGTGTATACATTTCTAGGGGCACTATTTTTAGAAACATACTGACAAAAATGATCTTTATTTGTTAATTCAACTAATAAATTAACTGCTACAACTGATTTACCGGTTCCAGGACCACCTTTTACTATATAGACTCTTTTTCGCCCATCTTCTTTTGATTTTTGGGCTAATGCCTTAATATCTTCAAATACCACTTTTTGATCATCTATCATTACAAATTCTTCATTACCTTCTAACATACTTGTGAGAGAATCTTGCAGACTTTTAGAGGGTTTAATTTCAGCATTCTCAATTGAATATATAACTTCTTTATTATCACCTTTTTTAATAAATCTCTTGATAAATTTCCTTAACTTGGGAATATCACCTTTAGCAAAGACAGGTGCTTTATTTATATAATCATTATAAATGGGATTAATTATATTGTCATTTTTATCAATATCATAATTATGAAGGTAAGCACAGGGATTTAACTTTATATCTTCGTTTTGTACATAAGTATTATAATCCTTAATCATTGTACAATAAGACCAGACCTGATAAGAGGGATGAGTTACCTTTCTTAAAGCATTTCCGGTATAAGTTTCTACCAAACCATTTCTGCCTTCTACAAGGTTGATATCGCTCCATTGTTTGAGTTCAATAACAACAGTGTTACCTCTATTTTCATGGTTTAAACCAGAGAGTATAAAATCTATCCTTCTATCTGAATTTGGTATATTATATTCTATTGCCACTCCTGAATTCGAGGGTATCTCATTATCATTTAGGACATTATACATATACTGCATTGAATTTCTCCAGGCATTATACTCACTACGCCCGGCTCTATCATTCATTTTCCTATACAATAAATTTTGTATATCATCAGCTAAAGAATCACTTTCAAGATCAAACATGAAATCTTTTTTGGTCCCCTCATAAATTAGCAAAATAAATTCACCCCTTTGGCTAATAACTTGATATATTATATAACAAAGAATAACTAAACATTCCATTATTATTCAATATCATTTAAAAATATTCCATTCTATTATTAAAAATTGACTATAAATTACAAATATCCTGCCGAAAATCGAGTAGGAGGTAATTAATTATTTTAATTACCGTCCTCTCACAACACCAAG
>CAZGMM010000189.1:0-2863 GCA_964526845.1 uncultured Halanaerobiales bacterium
AGCCTTCTCTATATAAGGAAAATACAATAAAGGCGTTATAGCTATAATTATAATTAAAATATATGTTATTAACATTCTATAATTAGTATTTTTTAAATTCAAATGAAATCTCTCCACTTATAATTTATTCATATGATCATCATAATAATTATATTTTCTTATGATAATAAATATAACTCTATATTTAGAAAAAAATATTCCCATTTTTTTAATTAACATTATTTATGTCTTTTTCATTTAATAACCCCGGTCATTTCAATAAGATCGGGGTATAATTTTAATTATTCATCATTGCACTGTAATATGAATTTTACTCAACATTCAGAGTTAAAAAATATACTTACTCTTTATTATCTTACTTCTTTTGGAAGTACAATTAACATATCTGAAGTAATTTGTTCAACGCTTTTTAATTGGTTTAATTCTAATATTTGTTTTAATGAAACTTTATGTTTATCAATTAATGACTGGATACTCTGATCCTCACCTATCCTTATAAGATGGGAACCAGGGATCGGAAGAGTAATAACTTCTCCCCTAGTTAATGATTTTATATCATCATTTGCCATTGATATTTCTTCTGCTGATATACCATATTTATAGGCTATATCTTGTAAGCTTTCATCTTCCTTAACTGTATAAATAATATTTAAATTATCAGGTATATTATTTTCATATTTTCTTGTTTTTCGAGAAGTGTTTAATACTTCTTGTAATTCTTCTCCATTTAAACTACTAAATACCTTGTTTTCAGAATTATTGGAAGCAGTTTGTTCATTCTCTGTATTATTGCTTTCTTTATTTTCAGTATTATTTGAAGTTTCTTCAGTAGTTTCTGAATCTGTTTCTTCATCATTTGAATCAGTATTTGTTTCTGTTTGAGTTTTATCTTGATCTTTTGTCTCGGTTGTTTTATCTTTTGGCGGTTCAGCTGGTTTATTTAAAGGTGCTACTTTATTTTTAACTACTTCCCTTTGATTATCCTCTACAATTTTAGGTGTAATGAAGATAACCAATTCTGTCTTTTCATCACTTTCATTTTCATATTTAAAGAGTTGTCCTAATATCGGTATTTCTGATAAAATTGGTACTTTATTTACACTATTTTTCATATCTTCCTGTATTAATCCACCAATTGCAAAGGTTTGTCCGTCTTTTAATCTTAATTTAGTAGATACTTCTCTAGTTCTAATAGATGGATAACCTTCATATATTTCTTCTCCTAAAGATGATACCTTAGGACTTACTTCTAATTCGATATAATCTTCTTTTGTTATCCATGGTTTAAATTCAAGGGTGATACCGGCTTCAATATATGATATTGTTACTTCTCCATCTCCACTTACACCTTTTACTGGAATCCTTTCACCAATAAGCATTTTACCTGTCTCACCGTTTAAAGTCATAAGTCTAGGATTAGCCAATGTCTCTGCTTTACCTTGGGATTCTAGAGCAGTTAAATAATCAGGCCAACTTGCAGTTATACCATTAATTTGTCCCTCTAAATCTTTTGTAAATTGAATTTTAGGTAGATTATTTGTAGGTTCAGAAATACCAAGTGATTCTGATTCAGTCCTAGATATTTCTTCTACTCTCGCTTCAATTATAACCTGTCTTCTCGGCATATCAAGATTTTCAATTAAGTTAACAGCTCTTTCAACATCTTCATCTTTTCCTGACACTATAATTTCCTTAGACATTGAATTTGTACTTAAGTTAACTTCCGGAATATTATTACCGACTATTGTATTTATATTTTCTAATTCAAGATAATCAACACTTACAATCTCTGTTCTTTTCTTTTCTTCTTTATCAAATCTATCAACTAAAGTCATTGCATTTTGTACTTCTTCTTCTGTGCCTCTAATAATTAATTGTTGATTTATTTGATCATATGACATTTTCATATTTGGATATACTTCTTTAATTTTGCTCATTAATTCATCGGAACTAATATTTTCTATCTTAACAAATTTTGTCACTTCCTGTACTTCTTGCTCTTCTTTTTCTTGTTGTTCCTCTTGCTCTTTTTTAGCTGCTTCTATTTCTTCTTTAGTAGGAATATCAATTTTAGAAATTAAATCCTTAGCTTCTTTAATTACTTCTTCTTGACCTTTTAATATTAATTGATCATTATTAGTATCTGTTTGAACAGTTAACTCGGGATATAATGTTTTTATATTATTAACTACTTCACTAAGATTTCCATGTTTTATTTGAATAATTTCTAAAAGGGGAGGATTTTCTTGTTCAGCCTTTTTTTCTTCAGCAGCCTTGGCTTCTTCAGTTTCAACTTTAGGAAAATCTACTTTATTTATTAAATTTATAGCATCATCAGTTATATTTTTCTTACCAACAATTAAAAGTTGTGTATTCTCTTTAATAATTTGAATATTTAATTCCGGATAAATACTGTTTAAAACGCTTTTTACTCTATTTAAGTCTTTATTTTTAAATTCTATTATTCTAATATCCATGTCTGCATATACTTCATCGATTCTTTCGGGGGTGGCTACAACAACTGTATTACCATCCCACTTATAAGCTAAGCCGGTTGTTTGAGTTATTAAATTTAATGCTTCATCAAAAGAAATGTCTCTTAAATGAATGGTAATATTCCCTTGAACTGAGCTATCAGTAACTAAATTTACTTGTGCAACCTCAGCAATAGCCCTTAGTACATCCCTAATATCTGCCCCTTTGAAATTCATATCTTTGATTTCACCCTGAGCAGCGGCAGATAAAGAAAAACTAAATAAAGTAACAATTAAAAATGATAACGTTATAATCAAGGTGATTTTTTTATTCTTATTCAACTAAGGCACCCCCTATTTTCATATAGACAGTTAAGTATTTATATCTT
>CAZGMM010000190.1:0-2843 GCA_964526845.1 uncultured Halanaerobiales bacterium
CTGATATGATGTAAGCAAGCTGAATTGAAAACAAAATAATTAATACAAAGGAGGGAACAAAAATATTAGATTCCCACCTTTTGAGATTATTTGGTTTTCAATTCAAAAAAATATTTCAATCAACTAAAACTTAGGAGGGTTTAATAATGAAAAAACTATTAGGTATTGGTGCTGCATTGATGTTGGTTATGGCTTTGGTTGCTGTTCCCGTAGCTGCTGAATATGAGGAGCCAGAATTGATGTTTGAAGATGAAATGAATTTTGATGAAGCAGAAATTGAAGATGTTCTTGTTATCGAAAAAGAATATACTAGAAGTGACGTAATAACCAATCAAGCATTTAGAGGTGCTGAAGGTATTACCACAGTACAACAAGCAGCTGGTAATACTAACATCCTCGAAAGTAATGTTAAAGTTGAAGGCCTTACAGCTGCTAATGAATTTGAATTAAGCGCTCAAGAAGCTGAAATTGAAGAAGTATTAGTATTATCCAAGGAATACAGTAGAACAGATAAGATAGCTGGTAATGCATTCCGAGACGTATCCGGTATAACTACAGTTAATATGTCTTCAGGTAATGCAAATATCTTACAATCTACTGTTGAAGTTGAACTAGGCTATTATCTAGATTAAAGAATTAGCAATGAAATAATTGAATAAGCAGGGTACCTACCTACCCTGCTTATTTTCCTCTATTTATTTTACTCTATAAGGCTTATATTATAAGGAGGAGAAAATTATGGATAGAAATATAAAGTTTATGATAATTATATTAGTGGTTTTATTATTATTTAGCAACCCTATATATGCAGCTAATGTTGGTTTTAGAATTTTCTCCTCTGGTATAAGAATTGAGCGGGAGATAAAAAGTAAAACAGAAATAAAGTTTCACAATATTGTTAAACAAAAATATGATATAAGTTGTGGATCAGCTGCCTTAGCTACCATATTACAGTATTATTATGAAGACCAGGTAACAGAACAAAGAATTATTGATATTATAAAAAATATCAAGAATATCAGAACTTTAAAAAATAGTTCGGGCTTCACACTATTAGATTTAAAAATGGCAGCCGAATTTCTAAACTATAAGGCTTATGGTTACAAAGGAAGTATTTCTGCCATGAAAAAATTGGAGCTACCCAAAATAGTACTCCTTGATTCACCCAAAGGTGATCATTTTGTAGTAATTAAAAATATTGGTGGTAAATATGTAGAAATTGCAGATCCAGCTTTAGGAAATATTCGTTTAACAATTGAAACATTTAAATCTCAATGGAACAACACTTTACTAGCAGTTGAAAGCAAAAATAAAGTAGGCTCAAATAATTTTAGTAAGTTTGAAGAGCCAACATTAACTTCAGAAAAAAGATTGTTAAATATGACATCTGCTGATTGGATAGATACACCCGTTGATTTCAAAGAATTTTAAATTAAAATTATTTAGATAGGAGGGAGATCATGAAAAATAAATTCAAAATTAGAAGTTTAATTATCGTTCTATTAATGATCTCAGTCATAGTAACTCCTATTTCAGCAGCTACAGTTCCGGAAGGTTTAGTTGAACTTCAAAAGGATGAGCTGTCAGATATTCAAGGTATGGGGCAGTCCTTTAGTGTTGAACAAATAGATTCAAATAATGTTAGTTTTAAATACAGTGGTAATCAAGACAATGCCTTTCAACATGCCTCGGGAGTTATGAATATAACAAATGTATCTGGTGATGGTAATATAATTAAAAATATTGTAGATCTTAAGATCAATATCTATAATATTGAAGAAGTTAAAAGTCTAGATTACTCTGATATAAGCAATGTAATAGATGCTGAATAATAAAATATTTCCTTAATAATATCCTCCATTTATATGGGGGATATTTATTTAGAAGCAAATTAACTTTTATGTTTATTATAAATATCAAATTTTACTAGGGAGGTACACAAAGATGCAAAATTATAAATTATCAATATCTCTATTCATAATATTTTTATTAATCTTTTCTTTCTTTCAAATTAATACAATTCGGGCAAAAAGTCCATTTGAAGTAGAAGTTGGTTTCTCTTATTCTCATAGTTCTAATAATCGTCTTAATGTAAGTGGTTATAGTGTAGTCGAAGTTGTTAATGTAGGTAGATTAGAGGTAAGAAAAATTAAAAGAGATATCCTGGTTTCACAGGCAAAATTAAGATACAATAAGCCCGGCTATAGTATAGAAGCAGTTATTCCTATCAAAACTCAAAGAGAAAGTGTAATAAAATATGCTGATACAAATGATGACGGAGAACCGGTCGAAGAAATTAGGATGGCAACCGGTATAGGAGATATTATTTTAAATTATCAGAAAAAATTTGAAAAGAGAAATTCACAGCTTAATCTTGGACTCAAAACTACTACAGGTCAAAAATTATATGGTCCCTATGATATGAATTTTAGTACAGGTTTTTATGGCTTTAAAATAGGGTATAGTAAACTAAGACAGATTGATCCTATAGTTATTTTTGGAAGCGCCAACTACTTTTGGAATATTGAAAAAAATGATGTTAATCCGGGAGATACAATTCAATATTCATTAGGATTAGCTTATGCTTTAACCCAAAAACTTTCCATAAATACAAGAATAGAACATTCTATTACAAGCAGTATCTATCAGGGCAATCAAAAAGTTGTTGGTTCAAGTGTAAATGCATCCTCATTATATATAGGTACAAATTATGTGGAGGAAAAGGGTTCTTCGGTTGATTTTGTACTGGGAATAGGTTTAACAGAAGATTCGGCTGACTTCTCATTTTAAATCGAGTAGGAGGTAATTAATTATTTTAATTACCGTCCTCTCACAACACCAAG
>CAZGMM010000191.1:0-2795 GCA_964526845.1 uncultured Halanaerobiales bacterium
AGGTTGTTTTTTTGTGATAGCTCAATTGCTGTCTCTATTTTCTCTTCAAATGGACAAGATTTCTTTCTCTCCTGTTCATTCATTTATTTTTACCTCCTGCTGTATTTCTTGTAATATTTAGAAAAAACTATTTATCCCTCCTTTTAAAAAGTATTCATAATTTCTTTTATTCTTCTATATTCGTCATCGTCAAAATATTTCTTAACGGGTATGAGGTCTTTTTCGAACACCCTTCTTGCTATATTAGTCTGCAAGATGTTTATATATGTGCTGAAATTATCTTTTGTTTCATTATCCAAATCACTTTTAATTACCCTTCGCTCCGCTTTTCTTAATTTGTTTATCTGTTCTGTGGCATTACTATATAATCTATAATTACCAGCGGCTTCTTGTAATTCTTGTGTACTATAATTTAATTCTTTATCATTTAGAAACTTCTCTCTAGCGTTTTGTACTATAAAGTTTGCTTTATCTCTTTTTTGATATAATCTGTTTACACTTTCAGATTGTACGAAGGGGTCATTATATACCCCTAATATGCTGCTGATAGTTTCTCTAGTGTCCTGTACATTTGCTGTCCAATCTATAATATCATTAACAGCTTTACCTGTTGATGTGAACTGTCCTCTTATAACATGGTCTATCTTCCTAGGAGATACATTTAGAACTTTGCCTAATACTTTAGACAATTCTGAATTATAAAAACCGTACTGTTCGCTGGGGTCTAAGTGTTGTTCTCTGTCCGGTACAATTTTATAACCTTTATCCAATCTATAATTAGTACTAGCTTCTATCCATGGTATTAGATGTGAAGGTGAATAGTTTGGCATACCAGCTTTAAATAAATCAAAAGCAGAGTTTTTAAGAGATTCTGGGTCTTTATTATATGCGTAATTCAACATAATTTCTGGTAAAGAGCCAAATATATAACCGGGCGCAAAGGGTTTAGGAAACGGTATTCTAGTACCATTTTCAGTAAACCAATTAAAATAAAATACCTTCTGAAAAGAGCTTAATTCTTGATAACCTTGTTTATCTTTGTTATTAAACCATGTAATAATAGTCGGTATAGTTATTCCAAATATCAACTGTAATAGGACATGAGGGTCATCTTGTATTCTCTGATATAAATGTCTTATACCAGTTACACCAGCAGAAGAAAACGGTATAAAATATTTATCTAGGAATTTAGCCGCTTTACCTTTTACACTATAATCTTCTAACACACCACCTTTAGCGTGGAAAGCAGCTTCCATAACTTTTTTTTCAAATTCTTCGCCAGACATTTTACTTAAATCTTTGCCATCTAATTCTTGTACGAAAAATCCTTGTCTTCTGGTATTCTCTGTCCACGCCGAAGCGTCTGCCAACCATTCAAGAGGATTCTTAGAAGGTATCTCTTGTTGAAACAATTCCTCTATTGCTCCCGGATTATCTAAGTTTTTAAGGTAACTCATGAATCCAGCTCTACTTCCACCCATCGCTCTAAATATTGCTTGAGTATCGCCTTCATCAAGACCTGTTAATTCTTTCATGCCATCGAAAACGCTTTTAAAAATATTAAGTTTGCTAAACCCATTAGGGTCTAAACCTATCTCTCTTAAACCATCTCTACCTAAGTTGTGTATCCAGAATCTAGGAGCTATAATGGCGTATTTCTTAAATGCACCTGCTAATATTTCAAAAGGTTTGAGTATGTTCTTAACAACATTTGGAAGATTAGGTCCGCCTGTTTGTAAGAACTTATATATTTCCGGGTGTACTTTCTTAGCTTCTATCTTTCCGTTTCTTCTTATTAATACTATATTATCTCTGTTTTCTTTTATACTTGAATAATATCTATTTTGATAAAGATTAACTATGTGGTTTAAATCTAACTCTTTAATCTCGGCTTCACTTAATCCGGCTTTCTTCAAGTCTTTTTTTATCTGACTTAGTTGAAATTGGTTGTGTTCTTTAGGTAAGGAAACATCTTCGACAAGTTTACCCATACCTTCTTGACCTTCGATAGCGTCAATCATAGCAAGGGCTATTCTGTTTTTATCTGCTTCTCTTAATATATAAGAAGTATCTCTTATAATACTCTGCAAAGGATTCCTTATTATCCTTGTACTACCGTAAGCACTTTTTAGTGGATTTGGTAAATTAGCAAATTTATTATTTGAACCTGTGCCGAAATAATCATCTGTCTCTCCAAAAACCCTATACAATGGCATATGAAAAGAATAAGCACTTTTGATATTTTGTGCCGCTTCACTTGAAAGCATATCTCTGTGTACTAGAATGTCTATTAAGTTGTGTTTATAATCTGTTAGATTATCAATAACTTCATCGAAAATATCTCTTTGATTATTTTGATAAACCTCTAACACATCGTCCACTCTTAAACCTGTCGCGCTGCCAAATTCATTTCTATTGTCTTTAATAAATTCTACTAAAGTATCCATATCTTTATCATTGATTGCTTGTTCAACCTTTGTTAAATCTTCTTGTGCAATTTCTGTAAAAGATTCTTTTTGATGTTCTGTTAAGTTTTGGTTTTCTTTTATTTCTTCAATTTTATTTCTAGCAATAAACTTACTTTCTCTTTCAATAGCGTGCTTAGCTAGATAATAAGTATCGAATTTGCCTACTTTTTCTCCAAAACCTATATACTCTTCAACAGGTTTTAATATTTCTAATAACGCCGGACCTCTAGGGTTCCCGAATTTATCCAACTGCTTCTCGGTTAAATAAACATCGGCTTTATCATTTACAGTAGCATATAATCTTTTTAATCGAATAGGGTCTTCGGT
>CAZGMM010000192.1:0-2727 GCA_964526845.1 uncultured Halanaerobiales bacterium
TTTGTTCTAATTTAATGTGATAAATTTTGGAATTTTAATTTGCTAATTCACAGTAAGTATAGTCTTAATTATAACAGTGATTATTATAGAGAAGTGATAAAACATTTTGAGCCATATAAGGATCATCCGGTGGTAAAAGAATATGAAGAATTACGAAATGAATACAGCTATTCAACCCTAAGAAGAGTATTTACATATGAGTTTACAGGTAACAAGATTGTCAAGGGTAAAATATATAAGCATGAAGAATCAGATGAAGACAAGGCTTTTATAAAACTATTAACTGACTTTGCCCAAAAAAGTAATTTTAATGATTTCTATGACCGACATCAAAATTATTATCAGCAAAAGATTAAACAGTTTAAAAATTATACAGACTTAAAAGCCATCTGGCGGTGGCTGGAAAAAAATTATCCCGATAGATATGACTCCTATAAAATTGTCCTATCACCACTGGTCTTTGGATCCCATAATACAACCACTTATGTAGATAAAACAGACCAATTTCACGAAATAATTATGTTTGTTTCAACGCCAGAACTATTTACTAGACATAAGTTTGGAAATGAAGATTTGACTTGCTCTTTCACTGAAAGGATGGTCTTTACCGAGATTGACCATAATTATGTAAATGTGGTTACTGATAGAGAAGAAAATATGAGAAAGATATTAGAGGTATTTGGAGACCTGGATAAGTGGAATCAGCAGAAGGGTTATAGAAGAAGTGATATTACCTTTAATGAATATATGACCTGGGCAACAGCCGCTCTCTATATATATGATAAATATGATGAAAAAGTATATAATACCTTTTTAAAACATACTATCAATGCAATGAATTATAGGGGATTTGTGAAGTTTAAGGTGTTTTATAAAGAGGTTTTTAAATTGTACAAATCAAATGATAAACCTATATATAAACTATATCCTGACATTTTAGAAAAATTAGAAGACATTTAAATGCCGAGTTAAAAAAAGAATATTAAGCATGGAAATAGGGAAAATCGAATGGACTACATTTGATTTTCCCTATAATTATTTTTCATTAGTTTTTTATTTTGATACATGTTTTGATCAGCCTGTCTAAATACATTTTCAATATCCTGATCGGACGAAGATTTAATGGCATAACCGAAAGCTATACTCATTTTCTCTCCCCTGATTTCTACATTCTCAGTGGCTTTTTTTAATCTTTCCAAAAGCTTTTCCGTTAAGTTCTCATCTGTGTTAGGTAAAAGAATTACAAATTCATCTCCACCCCAGCGGGCAATAATATCTTCCTGGCGGGAGTTTCTTTTTAAAATTTGGGCATAAGTTTTTAAAAACTTATCACCGATTTTATGGCCGTAATTATCATTGATGTATTTTAGGTCATTAAAGTCCGTGATAATAATACTGATCGGCAACTTCCTTGATGTATCCAAACGATTAATTTCCTCATTAAAAAAGTTTCTATTATAAAGGCCGGTCAACTGGTCGTGAAAGGACATGTAGCGGATCTGCTGCTGTGTAAAGTATCTAGTGATTGCGATTCCCAAGTTTTGCGTGATCTTATTCAATAATTCTACAACCCTGTCATTAAAAGCATCTTCCCGGTAGGAAGTTATGACCAGGACCCCGTATAAATTATTATCATAACTAACCGGCAGGGCTATTAAGGAATTATGTATCTTATTATCGGTTTTATCAAAAATATTTAAGACTGACTGAGGGTTATTATCTTTGATAATCCTTCTCCTTTTAATAGCCTGAATTACTGCATTATCATCTCTGTCTAAATTCAGCTTTTCCTTTTTTAAAAAGTCGCTTGAGATACCAACCGAAGATCTAATTTTTATCTCAGAACTTTCTTCCAGATATTCTCCGATAAAAGCCATCTGGTAGTCCTCTTTTTTAATTAGGATATTAACTATCCTTTCAAAAAGAGTGTTTAATTCCAAGTTAACATTGATAGTTTCGTGAATATTTTTGACTATGCTTAAGATCTGATTTAGTTCGTTTAACTTTTTATTGGACTGGGTCAGCTTATAGAAAATCGTATTGTAAGGTTCCTTAAGTCCGCTTAAAACAGCCGAACGGTAGATAAAGTAAAAAGATAAAAGCCTTGTTATATGACCGAAGACATTGGAAAAATCATAGGTAGCAGCCGGCAGGATAAAGAAAAGTTCCGAAATGATAAAAAAGATTATGGCGGAAGCCATATTATTATAATGAAAGTCGCTAAAGGTCAGCTTCCTCTTGTTTAAGACGATAAGAGTAATGATTAGTATGGCAATTATTAGATAGTTATTTTGAATTTGATGACCTCGTATATTAATGGCCGGTAAGTAGCTGAATACAGGAATCTCCCAGTAAATAATTGCACTTAAAAAGAGGATAGTATATATAGAAAAAGTAGTAATTAACCACTTAACATTTAGCTTTTTATTGGTAAAGAAAAAAGAAATTAATAAAGCTAAGGCCTGCGTAAGTCTTCCTAGATACCAGATCTGAGCCGCATTTTCGCCCGTGAAAATAGGTAAAACTTCGATTCCCAGATAGGAGAGGGTATGGATAAATTCAAAAAGGCCGACAAAGCCAAAGGCTATACCTAAAAATATGTAATAGTTATTAGCCACAATCTGGTGGGTATTGAGTACTATAATAAAGATAATAAAACAGATGACTATACTATAAATAGTGATTACGATATGGAATAGGTTAAAATTATAGAAACTCAATACTGAA
>CAZGMM010000193.1:0-2695 GCA_964526845.1 uncultured Halanaerobiales bacterium
TCTACCACCTGCAATTACTTCCATCTTAATCATCTTCCGGTATCTCTAATTTATAATCATGTTCAACTGTCAGTAGAAGCCATTTCCCCTTTGGTCGATGTCTTTCGGGCTGCAACTCAAACCCGGCACTTTCCTGGTTACCCTCCTTATCAAGATAAATAACTGCCTCCGCATCACAATAATGCGACCTCACAACCGCTCTATCGTACCCGTTAGTTTTGGCCTGTTCTGCTGCCTTCAATAGTTCTTTCAATGTCTGTTCCGTTATTCTGACTTCAACCGGACTTTGTATGCTTATCATTATCTTTCACCTCCCCAGGATTATATAAATCCCTCATATATTTTGAAACTTCATCCACCACATCATCAGTCAAGAAAGTAACAACCTTCCAGCCACTCCACAACCCTGAACTATCAGGAGTAACAACCGGGAACACCAGCTTGTCTGCAAACTTGCCTAAAAAGAACATATAATATAATTTACCTCCCCGGTGAAAAGGTTCTAAGCCCTTACGAATCTTTGGAGTAAGGCTTCTATATACCCTATCTGCTATCTGATGTTTTGACATTTTCTTTTGTATCCGCTCCAACCACCGATTATAAGCATGACTACTCACTCTTACCTTCCTCATTTTCTACCACTTCCCTGTTAGAACAGTTATCACATCTCCATTTCTCATATAATATTATTCTATCGTCAATATCCGGATGGGAACACCAGGGAACGGCAGTTTTGCCGCCCGCCCGGTGGAATATTCTCTGCTTATAATACTTACAACTCACTGAATAGCCCGTCCACTATAATCAGCTATTTCTTTTTTGACTCTCTTTAATTCTTTAGGCCTTACTATTAAAGCATTACAGATATTATCTTCATCAGTAATAACATCAGTTCTATCCACAAATACTCTACAACCTTCATTAATTTTTCGCCATTCGCAAACTTCACATTCAGCTAGATTATGGTTAGTTTCAGACATTATCCACCCCCCCTAAAAACTTTCTCCAATTTCTTTAATTGCGTTGTGTATCCTCTCCATTCTCTCTACATCACATTTTGGACAAAACAATGGGGACCAAAGATATTCCTCTACTAGTTCTCCACACTCAGCACAACTTCGGTCATCTCCTTTTTTCTTAGTGATTTCCCCACTTTCATATAATTCTTTTGGTGTTTTACTCATTTTTAACCTCCTGGTTATAATAATTACAACCTTTGCAGTTTAATGTCCCACACAAAAATTTATCTTTCTTCTTACAGTAATTACATACATAACCAGCTTTGTTTAATTCCCGGCTATAATGTTGACAGTCTCTTTTATATTTCATTCTCACCCTTCCTCAAATTCTACTTCAACCCGGGGGTTCTCTTTATCAACTTTCCAGCTTTCTTCAAAACCTTTAATTTCATCCCAGCCGTCCTCTGGCAGTATACCAGCCTGTACTAATCCGTCCAGTATAAATTTTTTGCTGGCTGAAATATTATCGGGGTCAACTCTCCGGTTCTTCCTGTAATAAGTAATTTTTAGTTTAGCAGACTCAAAAAATGGTATCTCCTGCTTATCAGCATAAAAAGCCACCGTATCATCATAACTTTGTTTCATTTCTCTATACTTAGTCCAATGCGTTTTTGACTTGTTAATTATCTCATTCATGGTAGGGAACTCACCGGGGATAATTAATTTTGTATCATCCTTATCATAATTTTCTACATCAATTTTTCTGGTATCCTGGTCCTTATATTTATCAGGCAAACTGTCCCACTGGGTCATATAATCACTCCAATTCGCCGATATTGTTTTACTAAATCGCTATTTCTTTTTCTCCATCGTTACAATATTTACAACCTTTCCCATTACATCTTTCACAAATGGCAGGATAACTATAAATTCCTTCTTTATTAAGTTCTTTTTTAATTTTTTTAGACATTTTCTTATCTAATTCATAATATTTATTTATCATAAAACCACCCTTTCTTTTTAAAACATTTCCGCCGTTATGTTTCACCCCGGGAAGCCCCGGGGATTATATATTAAACTTCAATACTGGTCTGCTTCAGCTTCTTTTCTAAATTTTTCAATGACCTATCCCACATTCCGTACCGATCAATGTTGTTATAGAAGCCGTAAAAATCAGGGTCTTTTGTCGCCCAATCAGAAGAAGAACCAACTGTACAAAAGCATAACAGGAAGTCCATTGCAGCTTCTTCATTGCCTTCTTCTTCAATCTGTTCCCAGACCGGCTCTGATATTACAATTTCAAAATCCTTTTTCATTTCAGCCTTTTCCCTGTCATGTACCTTATAGACTCTCCCAGGTACTCTCTTACCTCTGTAAGTCATTTCATCATCATACACCTGGTAAAGTACCCGGGCCTTTTCTAAATGCTTGTGATGGTCCTCTATTAACTTTTCTCCCAGTTTCCTTATACTGTCCGGTGCTTCCCTGTAGCCAGTCATACTCTCCTGCTCTGGTCTTTCCGGCTGGCCAAACTTAACTACAGTATCATTATCACTCATTAACTAATCACTCCTTAGTATTTTTTTGATTAACAGATAAACATCCTGTTAAACCAGTCCTTAAACCTTTCCCATAGTGAAGGTTCCCTTGATTCCTGCTCCCAACTAAATGGCATTCTAATTGGGCGTTTGGCTGGACTCTTTGGTAACTCTTCCTGTTGAGAATATATTTCGCCG
>CAZGMM010000194.1:0-2676 GCA_964526845.1 uncultured Halanaerobiales bacterium
TTGAGTTTGCCGGTCGAAATCCATCTATATAGCGTGCTTGCGGCAAAGTCCGTATGTTCTGCTGCTTCCTGTACGGTTAGCCATTCAGGCATCTCTAGCCCTCTTTTCGTAAGTCTTCTGCAAATCATGTAAAAGTTTATTAATATCCTTATCATTCAAACCGTGTTTTTGTTTAGCTTCCCAGCAAGCCTTTGCTAAAATTGCATAACCATTCATGCTATCCCTCCTGTTTTAAATAATTAATTTCGCCGTTAATCTTGTAATCATGCAGCCCTTGAAAATATAATATTTCTGGATACCAGGTAAAGTATATCGGGCCTGTTTTTCCTTCCCGCTGCTTTGCAATATTTAATTCAGCATCACTTTGTACCAGGGGTTCACTCTCTCCTTCTTTTTTGCTCTTATAGTAAGCAGGGCGGTGTAGAAATAACCCATTGTCCATTTTTTCTTCTGCTTCTCCAGTATCTCTAAGATCACTCATTAATGGTCTTTTATTGCTTCTATTCTTAAAATCCCTGTTAATTTGATGAAGTAATAATACGTGTAAATCAAGCTCACCTGCTAAATTTCTTAGTTCTCTTATTGCTTCTGCTGCCCCCTTATCAAACCTCCCTCCTTTAGCTTCCATTTTAATCTCCTGTAAATAATCAATAAAAATAATTCCTAATTCACCGTCAAATAAATTATCGGTTTTCCTAGTTATGCTTTTGATGTCTTCAATTGTTAATCCACGTTTATCTGCTATTTTTAATGGCTTGTCATGTATCCAGTTGCGGGCATATTCAATGCTATTTCTCTGCTTTTCTGTTATAGCTTTAACTTCATCTTTCCCAGTATTATAAAAATCATCTGAAGCAACTTTTGATTTCTGAATTAACATCCGGTCCAATAATTTAACCCGGTCCATCTCAAGCGAAACAAATAAACACGGTACATCTGTAGTTCTTAAAATTGATGATAATATCTTTGTGGCCATTGCTGTTTTCCCCATTGAAGGCCGGCCAGCTAATATCGATAAATGTTTTTTTGAAAACCCGCCGTTTAACATGCCGTCAAGCGACCTAATGCCTGTCCTAATCTTTTCTGCGGCATTGCCTTCCTGCCGCTCAACCAATCTCTCAAAAGATTCTAAGGCCACATCCTCAATATCATAAATTAAGTTTTTACCTATTTCTTCACTAGTAGCCTCAAAAATTTCATCTTGTATTTTAGACCTTAAAGCATCAATTTCAACTCCTTTTTTGATTAAATAATTATAAGATTTTTTTAGTGAGTTTCTAACTATTCGCTTAAACCTATATTTGTTTAATTCATCAACTATTGAGGATATTTCCATTGGAACCACATAATCAGTATCTAATATTTGCTCCATTTTATCTTTACTTATGTTTTCGTTAACAAATTGCATTATTTTAA
The DNA here is from genome assembly GCA_964526845.1 of uncultured Halanaerobiales bacterium. Classification (GTDB taxonomy): domain Bacteria; phylum Bacillota; class Halanaerobiia; order Halanaerobiales; family M55B127; genus M55B127. The sequence goes on from CAZGMM010000194.1 coordinate 1,417, forward strand.
CTTTAGATATTCCACCAGTTTCGGAATATTGCTGTTGTATCTTTTTAAATATTTTTTTATGTACTTTGATATGGAAGTCATTAATATTTACTCTTTCAACTACATCATCAAAAACTTCAGAATTATTTAATACACAGCTTATAAAACCTCTTTCCAACTCTTTGTCTACAAATTTATTTTTATCAGCCATATTTTTCAGCCCTTTTTAGTTGTTCTTTTTTACGTTTCTCTATTTTTTCTTTTTCACTTTTACTATTTTGATTATTGTTACTCCACTTACTTGCATTAGACATCCAGTTGCGAAGTTGTAATCTAGCATTACTATTTTTCTTGAGCGGTTTGTCCTTTTTATAAGTTTTCCATTTTTTAGCTTCTTCTAAAATATCTATCTCTGGATAATCTGTCATTAATTCTCGAATATATTCTATATCATCTTCATAGCCAAACGGGTACTGAGGAATTGATTTTATAGTCTTTAATATTTTCCGTTCAGTAGAAGAGGCAGAAGCCATTACTTCTTCTTTTTCATTCTTTTTCATTAATTCTAATTCATTGTTTGTGTTTTTCTGTTGTTTTTCTGTTGTTTTTCTGTTGTTTTTCTGTTGTTTTTTATCATCTTCCAAAGTCTGATAATCGTTGTAATTAAGCACTTCAAACATTGTTCTTCTCTTGTTTTTTTTATCAACTTTTATCATCTCATCTTTTTCAAGCATTCCTAAAAAATTTCTAACTTTAGTTCTCGACCACCCCCATCTTTCAGCTAATTTAACTTCCGATGTAACTCTCTGACCTCTTTTAACTTCGACCAATTCTTTATTAAATAATATTTTTTTAGCTGTATGATTAACCATAAGCATCATATCTATCCAGGCCTGTCCTTTTGAAAAGGGTTTATCATCCCAAACCCAGTTTTTATATATTTTTCTATGAAGTAAAATCCAGCCATTTTTATCTGTCATTCATCTAATTCACCTGCCTTATTAGCAGTTTCTAAATATAATTTTCCTCCCATTAATTCCCTAACCTCATTTTTGTTTTTCCCCTGTTCAAAATACTTCTGCTGTAATTGCAACTTTAATTGTTTGTCTAATTTGTGTCCGTATTTACCATGAACACCATATGTACCATGATGATGTTCCCAACACAATAATATAATATTATCTGCTGTGTCTGATCCGCCCTGTGACTTCTTAACTATGTGGTGATGCTGAAGACCGTTAATAGAGCCACATATTTCACACCGGCCTCCAGACCGCTCAT
>CAZGMM010000195.1:0-2649 GCA_964526845.1 uncultured Halanaerobiales bacterium
CTATTTCATTAATTTTTTCATAATACTTCTTCCAATAACCTTATTTTTAGCCCTGTTAGCAATTTTTTTGGGATCACCACTCGATAACTTTTCTACATCATTGGCAGTCCTGGCCATCTTATAGAGAAAACTTGTTAATTTAGCCATTTAATCACCCCCTGCGGAAGTTTTTTAAAGCCTCTTCCAACTTCTCATCAACAATATGGGTATAAATCATGGTAGTGGATAAATCACTATGCCCCAAGGCCTTCTGCACCAGTCTAATATCTTTTGTCTCTCGGTATAAATCAGTAGCAAAAGTATGCCGGAAGGTATGGGGGCTAATATTTTTATCTACCCCGGCTTTATCAGAGTATTTATAAACCATACTCCTTATATTGCCCGGGTCTAATTTATTACCTTTTAAGGTGGTGAATACAAGCTTAGGAATGATGTCTATATCCCGCTTATTCAACTCTTCAGCTTGTACTTCCTTCCATTCTTTAAGCAGGTTTAATGTCCCGTTATTAACCCACAAAATACGGTCTTTAGCTCCTTTACCCTCGATAATTTCAACCTTGCCGGTCATTAAATTTATATTCTCCCACTTTAAATTAATGGCCTCTGACAGCCTTAAACCTGTATCTAACATTAACTGGATCATAGTTTTATTTCTTTTGGCAGTTGGGTACCTGGTATTAAATACATGTAACAGCTTTTCCTGCTCATCTTTTTCTAAAACTACAGGTAATTTCTTGCTCCGCCCCATTTTAACTCCCCCTCTTTGTTTATATACACGATATTACAGAAAATAATATGTTATTCACACTCTGATTATATTATATATTAGTGAACTTCCTTTGTCAAGTAATTTCGTGTATTATTCACAAAAAAGGGAATTAAATACTTATTAAAACATGTCTAAATATTGTTATAAATTTGCACCGGATATTCTTTCATTATAATGATTTTGATGATAATTTATTTAATTTATTAGTCAACTCTGCTGTTTCTCTTTTAAATTCTTCAAGTAACTTCCATTTCAACCCGTCGATTTCATCAGCAACTTCCATGTAAGTATCCCAGTGCATATTTTTAGGTTTCTCCGGGAGCGGAGTCAAAACGCCTTTATGTGGATTTCCTAATTTTTTATAAAGCCTGCTTATTTTAAGCGAAAGTTCTTCAGTCCGGTTCCCGCTAACCTGACAACTTTTATAGGTAAGGTTCCAACAGTGCCGACAGAGAAAAAGTTCTTTTTGAGGTGGTTTGTAAAGTTTGGCTATCCTCCTTTGGCAGTTCGTGTTAGGGCAGCAAAACCAGGGTCTTTTCCCCCCATAATTACATTTGGTCCAAGTAATAGGAGCAGCATAGTCATACTTTTTTTTCTCCCCATTCGGCCGAGTGACAGCATAACTTAAATGCAGGCTGTCTTCGCTTACTCTCCAGCCAATAGTAGCTATTTTTTTATCTCCTTTAAACCACTTAGAAGAACCTGTCATCCCCGGCTTAAGATAGCCTTCCCGATATAGTTTTCTGACATCAATAATTAAGCATTCCTCAACTGTAGTTTTTGAATTTTTACCCAAAAAACCATAGGGACCGGAACCATAACCACCCATTTAAAATCACCCCATTATTTTCTCCATCTCATATTTTTAAAATTTAAAATTGCAGTTAAAAATTTCTATTGACATAAATTCTTTTATCCTTTATAATAAAGGCAGATCACAATGAAAAGGTTCCCTGAAAGGTTCTGTCCTGATGGGGACCTTTTCTTTATTTATGAGTACCTATTTTATGTTTAAGATTATTCATAAAAGCAATATTTCTAATCTCTTTTCTCAACAAATGAGAGCATTTTTGAGAGTTTGGGGCTAAAAGAGTTCTTAACTTATTTTTCTTTTGCAGGTACCTAGCCAAACAGGTAAAATCACCATCACCAGTTACAATCACTGCTTTCTTATATTCATCATAATCTATCATGGCCTGGAGTACTAATTCCGCATCACAATTGCCTTTAATTTTACCTTTTCCATCTCTAAAAGTTGGTTTAAATATCAACTCATATCCTTTTTTTCTTAGATACTTATATAAGCTCTTGTTTTTATTAATATAACCGATAAAATAATAAGCCTTTATCACATTATATTTGTCCTTTAGATAAATTCTAAACCTTCCATAATCTATTTCCCAGCCTAACTCCTTGATTCCTAGATGAATATTATTACCATCAATAAAAGCATAATTTCCCATTTTATGTGCTCCTTGCTTTTGTCTTTATTATATATTTATCAGCTTCAATTTTCTAGTTTTACCTAAATCAATAGGGAAACATATAAAAAAATTTATTAATAATAAGGCTCTTCCCTAATATTTAAAGAATTAAAAAACATTCATGTTTCTTACACCATTATATTGCTTCATGGACTTGGTTTTTGTATCTGCTGTATTTTTTATAGTATTAAAATATTACTTTTTCCTTAGGTTTCCCTTTTTTATAGTTGTTGCAAAACTCTTTTTAAGACCTGTAAAAACTGGGGAAATATTTAATACCAGGGTTTTATCCCTTTTTTATAGTGTGTAATAACCCTTTTTATGGGCCGGAAATAATTCTACTTTTTTTGCTGTAAAATAGTGTGTTTTTTGTGTACTTTTGACTTATATAATACT
>CAZGMM010000196.1:0-2584 GCA_964526845.1 uncultured Halanaerobiales bacterium
TATAAATCTGTTTCTTCTTGTGAGGAACTTGCCCCCACAAAAGTTTGACAGAAACTTAGTTGAAGTTTATTGACTTCAACTTCTAATTAAGATAAAATTATTATTAGTGCGAAAGTGGCGGAACTGGCAGACGCGCATGGTTCAGGGTCATGTGCCTTACCGGCGTAGGGGTTCGAATCCCCTCTTTCGCACCATTTTTTATTTGTATAACAGATTTTGAAATAATAGTGTACTTACCTATCTCCTACAAAGACATTGAGTAGGAAATTTTTTTATGTCAAAAACAATGATACATAATAGGATAAGGACTAAATTTGAAGGTAAAAATGAATAATTATTTAATTAAATAAATACATATTGAAATGAAATCATTTTGATCCTCAAAAAGGAGGAGGGATCAGATGTGAAAAAGAAGTTAAGTATTACTTTATTCATTTTTCTGCTTATTACGCTACTAAGTATAAGTACTGTAAATGCAAAACTATTAGATAAAGCGAGCCCTAAATTTGCTAAGCAAATGAACAATTCATTGTTTAGTAATTCTTTTATGAAAGAAAATTTGCAAAAAGATGACGTTATTCTATGGACTCCTTTAGAAAATATAAATGTACAAAACACTACAGTTATGGCTTGGGCTATACCATCAAATAATAAAGAAAAAGAAATTTCGAGTCAAAAGGATTTACTTCAATTACATCAAAAAGAAATTAAAGCAATTGTAGTAGTTCTTTTGGAAGAATTACCAAATTGCAAAAATATTAAAAAAGTTGTATATTCAGCTCCTATAAAAACCAATAAAAGAATAGGCATTTTAAGTACCAAAGAAGATATAAAGATGGATACTATAAAAAAATCAATAAAATCTGCTCTTGTAATAAAAGAAAAGGGCTTAAAACCAGAAGATAAAGTCAATAAGAAGTGGAATTTTCATCTTCTGAAAGAAAAATAAAATAGTTATTCTAATATTTAGAACAAAAACCCCTTCTCTCCTTCAAAAAGAGAAGGGGTTTTGAATATATTTATTCTTTTTAAAAGTCATATAAAATAAAATTGCCAGACAAAAAATATAGCCAAGCTAAATAATTTAATTTTTAAAATTTAGATATCTGTACATTTTTAATTACCCTGATGTACATTTTTTGATTACCTTCTTGTACATACTTTTATTCCCCTACCTTTAATTAATAGTTTAAATAATTAATGTTTTCAATATACAACCTAAATAATAAGAAAAATATAAATTTATTTAAATCCTTCTTATTACTATGATCACAAGCTTTATAATCCTGAAATTATAATCTCAATAATAATATTTTAAATAATTTTTCTATTCGTTTAACATCTCGATAATTATTTTATATAATTTATATCGGGAAGAATTAGAAAGGACAATATGGAATTCATATGAATAAAAAAATAAGGGGGATCAAGATGAAGAAATTAACTATTTTCATTTTATCTTTCATTTTGCTGATGGGACTTGTTTCAGGTTCTGTTCTAGCACAAACTGAGGACCCGATTGTTTTAGGAGAAGGAGACTGGCCCGGTTTTAGAGCTAAAAATTCTATTGTAGAATTTATTTTAGAAAACATTGGTTATGAAGTAGAAAGAACCACAGCTCGCGACCCCATATTACACCAGGGATTGACACAGGGAGATATTGATATTCATCTGGGATCCTGGATGCCCCAAAATACTGATATGAGAAAAAAATATAAGGGGCAGGTCAATTATGTTACACAAAACATGACCGAAGGTGTCTATATCATGGCTGTACCCCAATATGTATGGGAGGCAGGGGTAAAAAGTCATGCCGATTTAGATAAATATGCTGATAAGTTCGATAAGAAACTTTATGTTGGCCCGGCCGGTTGGGCATCTTCCAAAAAAATGAATAAGGCTATTGATGAGGACATTTACGGTTTGGGAGACTGGACCGCCGTAAACAGCAGTCAGAGTGCTCTGATGGCTCAACTGGAAAAATCAATTGAGGACAAAGACTGGATTTGTTTTGTAGCCTGGAAGCCCCACTGGATGAATACACAGTATGATATTAAATACTTAGAAGATCCGAAAAGGTTATGGGAAAGCCCCTATTCCTGGGTAGATACACTAACAAGACCTGGCTTTGAAGAAGACTATCCTCAGGTATATAGATTCTTACAGCAGTTCAGGGTGGATGTAGAAGATAACAGCCAATGGATTAATGAAATTGGTTTTGAAGAAAGAGATGAAATGGAAGTAGCTGAGGAATGGGTAAGAAATAATATCTTAAAAGTAAGAAGATGGTTGAGTTTAGTTAAAACTCCGGAAGGAGAAAATGCCTATCAAACCTTATTAGAAAACCTCAATATGAATTAAAGTCTTAAATATTAAAAATAATAGTGAATTATTAACAAAGTTTTAAAATATTAAATAATGATCAAAAAGCGTGTGGTTTCTGGAAGGAAATTACACGCTTTTATTTTTTTTAGAACTCAACTTTCTGAGTTGAGAATCTTTAATGGTTCCTTGATATAGTTAGGAAGAAGTCCAAAAAAGTAGTCTAATAGTTTATTTATTTTCTCTTCAGTAATTTTCAAAC
>CAZGMM010000197.1:0-2573 GCA_964526845.1 uncultured Halanaerobiales bacterium
GCGAGTATTCTGCAACTTCCTCAGAATGGCCAACCGTATATTTGTCGTGTATTTCTAAAAATTTAATCATTGATAAGATTATATCACGTTGAAAGTCTCCCTGCAATTTATTATACCTCTGGAAGGTATAAAAAGACTCTGCTAAGTTGCGAAATGCCTTTAAAGTCTTTACTCCATTATCACAAAATTCAGCGTCTGAACTGCGGTCAATATCAAGTGAGATACCGGCCACCATATCATTATCAACTACTAGATAAAATGTTAAAGATTGTTTGATATCCTGAGAAGCTTCAACAAGACGGTTAAATTGTTTTTCAGGTAATTTATCATCGTTTTTCATTAATAATTCATCTACAATTTGGGGTTCACCGGCATAGGTCTTAAATACTTCTTTATCTATCTCAACTTTTTGTAACTGCTCTAAATCATGTCCGATCGTATCAATAAAATGAACTTTCCCCTGTTTAATCCGGTAAACACTTCCATAGTCACTTAAAGGTACTAATTTATATGCGGTTTTTAAAAGTGAGGATAAAAACTTATTAGTATCTTTGAAAGTTTTTCTGCTAATATTATTAATAAAATCTATCATTATTTTTAAATCTTCAGTCTGGTCATAAAGATCTTCATAAGATTCCCGTAATTCTTGTTGCCCCTTTTCTAAGCGGGATGTATATTTGTTTAGTTCTTCATTCTTCTTTTTTAATTCTTCTCTTGTATTTCGCAGTTTTTCAAAGTAGTTTTTTAGGAGTACATAAAATATTAGACCCGTAATTAATACATAAGCGAGCCCTTTATAAGTTTGGATGCGCATTAGTACTTCTTCTTGATTAAAAAGGTACGCAATTATCTCATCCGAAAAGTAAATCCATAAACCGCCAATTATTATATATATTAAAATGATTTTATTTTCTTCTTTGAAATTCATCTATATCATCCCATATTTTGGCTCTTGTAGTAAAGATAAACACTCCTTCTAATTTATAATAATTCAAGAAATCCTATATAATACCTTCAAGCAGGTAAATAAATTTTTTTCTAGAATAATCAATTAAGAAGGTAAAAGAGGTGAAATTAATGTCATTACTAGATTCTAATTATACATTTGAGGATTCTGATATTGATATAATAAGTTTTGGCGAACTATTGGTAGACCTTATTACAGAAGAAGAGGAAGTTAGACTATCAGAAGCAGAACAGTTTTCACGTTACTTTGGGGGATCAGCCGCCAATGTGGCCGTTAATTCTCAGCGGTTGGGTGCAAAAACCAGGATGTTAACCAGAATCGGTGATGATGATTTTGGCAATTTTTTATTGAGTGTCTTAAAAAGGGAAAATATTAGTAATGAGGGAATCCAGATTGATAATATTAGAAGGACTCCCCTTGTTTTTGTGAACAAAACCAGCGGTACACCGGCCTGGCTTGCCTACCGTGATGCCGATAAATATATTGAATTCAATGAAAAAGTAAAAGAACTGGTTAATAAAACTAAAATAGTATATTTAACAACCTTTATTCTCTCTCAAAAACCTTCGCGCAAAACTGCCTTAAAGGTATTAGATAAGATAAAAAAAGATGAAGATACTTTACTGGCTTTTGACCCCTGTTACCGGCCTATTCTCTGGCCGGAAGAAGATGACGGGGCTCAACTTGTTAAGTCCATAATCGCAGCCTCGGATTTTATTAAACCTTCCTTAGATGATGCCGAGTATCTTTTTGGGCCTGATACACCCGAAAATTATATAGAAAAATATTTGCAAGTAGGAGCAAACATTGTTATATTAACTATGGGTGAAGACGGTGTTTTAGTATCGGATGGAATCGAAAAATTCAGACTGAAAGTTTATTCCAAAAAGGTAGTAGATGTTACTGGTGCAGGTGACTCTTTTTGGTCTGGTTTTATGATCGGAATATTAGACGGTATGAGTATTAGAGAAGCTGTGAAATTAGGTAATGCAACTGCAGCTTTTAAGATCAGAGGTGTAGGTGCCCTTTCACAGGTACCAGAGAAAGATTATCTTTTAAAATTTATTAAAGAGCAGGAGGCATTATAGTATGGATATATCTGAAATAGAAAGTGTGGCTTTTTTAAATCCACAGGGTAACTTTGATCCCCAAGATAGTTACTGGACTGAACATCCCGACTTTGGCGGGCAGTTAGTCTATGTAAAAGAAGTTTCCCTGGCTTTAGCTGAACTGGGAATTAATGTAGATATTATTACCAGACAGATCAAAGATGCAGACTGGCCTGAATTTTCAGAACCTATAGATAGATATCCCGAAAGTGATAAAGTAAGAATTGTAAGGATACCTTTTGGGGGAGATGACTTCTTAAGAAAAGAAGCGCTCTGGCCTTACATCAATGATTATGTAGAAGGTATTATAGATTTTTATGAAGATGAAGGTGACCTTCCGGACTTTGTGACCACTCATTATGGTGACGGCGGTCTCAGTGGAGTCTTACTAAAAGATAAAGTAGAAATTCCCTTCACTTTTACCGGCCATTCTTTAGGTGCACAGAAGATGGATAAGCTGGATGTAAATAAGGTTAATTTTACGGAATATAATACTA
>CAZGMM010000198.1:0-2450 GCA_964526845.1 uncultured Halanaerobiales bacterium
CAGAGGATTTACGAGAAGCCGAAGAATACAAAACTATATGTGGTAAGAAACATTTTGATGCATTAGGGACTGATTACGAGGTGGTTACTAGTGCTGAGGAGGTATAGTGGTGATGTCGGAAGGTTTATAAAAAATTAAGTAAAATTATTAATAGGAGGAGTAATTATGGGTTTTAAAGCACCAATTACAATAAGTGAAGTCATAAACGGTATAGAACACAATAATTATTTATTGCCAGCTATACAAAGAGAGTTCGTTTGGGATGCTGAGCAAATAGAGAAACTTTTTGATTCTCTTATGAAAGGTTATCCTATAGGTTCATTCCTTTTTTGGAAGATCAATCCAGAGAATCATAGAAACTTTCAATTATATAAATTCATGGATTTTTACCACGAAAGAGATCACAAACATAACCAGCCTATTAATCTTACTAATAAACACAGTGATATTATTGCTGTCCTTGATGGTCAACAAAGACTAACGGCCCTCAATATTGGATTAAGAGGGTTCTATGCAGATAAATTACCCTATTATCATTGGGATAGTGATCATGCTTTTCCTAAACGGAAACTATACCTGAATCTATATGATAACCACAATGACAGTTCATATGAATTTAAAATGCTAAAAGATAAGGATGTTAAAAATTCAGGTGATGATAAATATTGGTTTGAAGTAAAAGAGATTATAAAGTTTGATAAACTACAATCTGTCATGGGATATTGTATTAAAAATGGATTAACGGAAAATCAAAATACTTATTCAAGTGAATGTTTAAGCCGTTTATATGAAATAATAAAAAAAGATAAGTCAATTCATTATTTCATGGAAGAAGAACAAGAATTAGATAAGGTTTTAAATATATTTATTAGAGTAAATTCTGGGGGAACTCAATTAAGTTATTCTGATATGTTACTGTCAATTGCATCAGCGCAATGGAAAAAGAAAGACGCAAGAGAAGAAATATACGAATTAGTAGATGAGTTAAATGATATAGGAGATGGATTTAATTTTGATAAAGATTTTATCCTAAAATCTTGTTTAGTATTAGCAGATATAAAACAAATAAAGTTTAAAGTTGATAATTTCAATTCAGAGAATATGCAAATTATTGAAGACAAATGGGATGAGATTTCCGATATCCTAAAGAAGAGTGTAAAACTAATTGCAAGCTGGGGGTATAATAGAAAAAACTTAACTTCTAATAACTCTATTATTCCACTGGCTTATTATATATCTAAAAATGAATTGACTGAAGAGTCTAAAAAGAAAATGCTGGGATGGTATAGAATTGCCCTACTCAAAAGAATCTTCAGTGGACAATCGGATAGATTATTAAAAAACCTAAGGAATGTATTTAAAGATAATAACAATGGTTTCCCTGTTAAAGAGATTAATAAAGAACTAAGGAAATTAGGTAAACCGATGAGATTTGAGGAAGAAGAGTTAGAAGATTTACTCAGTTATAGTTATGGTAAGAAATATACTTTTTCAGTATTGTCATTGTTATATCCTTGGATTAATTACACACACCACTTTCATATTGATCACATATATCCCAGGTCCATGTTCTATAAAAAGAACCTTAAAAAGAAAAATATACCTCCAGAGGAATGGGATGAATGGAAAGAAAAATGTGATAAATTACCGAATTTACAGTTATTAAAAGGACAACAGAATCTTAATAAATCCGATGAAGCATTTGAGGAATGGTTAGAAAATAATTGTGAATCTCAGATTGAATTTGACGAGTATAAAAGAAATCACTTAATACCGAATCAAGATTTGGAATTCCAGAATTTTAAAGAATTCTATAATAAAAGAGAGAATATCATCCGGAATAGATTAAAACAGATTTTGACTATAACAGAATAGAGAGAATGAAAGCCAGAACAGCTACGAGTAAATTGTAAACAGATGGTCATAAAGCTAAAACAAAAATATCTAACCTTAGCCCGGTAGTGCATAAGCATTGCCGGGCTTTTATATTATACCTTGCATTTGCTGTTACCCCCCTTACCCCAAAATCAAAGGTAAAACCAAAAATCAAGATACTTAATAAGTAATTATTAATTAAATACTTAATATAGTGTAATGATTTCATTAATCGATGGTAATATTGAGACCTTGCCCTATTTTGGTAAGGTTATAAAAAATCCCAGTATAGGATTGAAAACTACCTTTTGTATATTTTAGAAACCGAATATAGATTCTGTATATCATTATTAAAGAATAGCCCCCGGGTGATCAAAAAAACCCTCCATAATATATAATTGGTATATATATACCCTTCCCCGGGGTTCAAATCTGCCCCCACCCCTTTAGTGTATTAGTAAGATAGTACACTTGTTGCAATGGGCATGAAACACTGGGGTAAAAGGGCCCCCAAAACCCCACCCCCCCCCCCTCAAATATAGCCAAACCACATTTCTACAAACTGTTTAATACAA
>CAZGMM010000199.1:0-2437 GCA_964526845.1 uncultured Halanaerobiales bacterium
GAACGCACTTCACCCCGGACAGGCATATTATCAACATTGTATTTTCTTCTAAATATAGAAGGGATACCTTCAATTCCTGCTCTTTGGTTGGTGAGTTCAATATATTGATCACTATCCATTTTTTCTCTAATAGTATCTCTGAGATCTCTTGATTTATCAAACCTTACGGTATTGGTTTTCTTTTGAAATTGAATTCTGCATTGTTTTTTAAAACTACAGTTTGAACAAGTTTCTTTAGAAAACTTAGCAGTACAGACTTCTTCTTCGCTATCATATTTGCTAAAATAAGGCTCTTGGCCATTAATACATTTTGTAACTAAATTGTCATCATCAATTTGAAAAGTTTCGCCATAGCTTAGTTTGGAAGGATTTGCTTTTCTTCCAATTAACTCACCGGGTATTAATTTAATGCCTTTATCTAAAGTCATTTCGGCTAGTCCAAGTGTGAAATAAGCACCATCTACTAACATATTAATCATCTTTTTAAGCTTTGAATTTACTTTTAATTTATCTATGGTATCTTTACTAAATTTCTGGTCGCTATAAATATTTGGTTTGAAATCATAATCTTTAATGATACTATGATCACCATCAAATGCTTCTACAATATTGGCAGTGTAGCCAATATTAGGCTTATACTTAAAACGATAGGTAGCATCAGGATCACTGGGGTTTTGCAGAATATCCGAACTTAAATCCTGGCCATCTTTTATCTTTAGTTTACCGGGATTAAGTTTATCAAAATCATCATTATCGGTTTGTTCATCAAGCATTCTTTTTAGGGTTTTAATTCTTCAGTCTGTTTGATAGAAGAACTTTTTAAGGAAGCTCTGTATAACATTTGGGCTTGTTTTAATAAAAACTCAAGTTTAGATTCAGTATCTTTATTCCTTGTTTCATATATAGTTTCTTTTTTATGACCCTTATTGAGATATCCATTACAACTTTCAGGTATTGAATCTTTGTCTAGTTGCTTTAACTTTTTAATTAGATTAGCATTAACTGTATAGACTAATTCTATTCTGGACAATATTCTTGCTGGAAGAAGCAACCATAAAGGAGTCAATCCGGATCTTTTCATTGCTAACCTTAAGTGTTTCAGCGATAAGTTCCGAGAGATTTTCTACTTCTTCTTTTATTAAATCAATACCGGTTTCTTCTTCATAGTCATAAACTCTAGTTCTGAAGTTAGTAAAAGTATTGATAGAAACCGGAGGTTTATCAAAGCTTGTTAGACGTAAGGCATATTGGAATCTATCATCAAAGTAAATGGAGCCTAAAAGTTCAAGATCAGAAAGTTGAAATATTTCTTTTAAGATCAATGCACCAACAATTACATTAACTGGAGAATTAGGTCTTGATGGTTTATCACTATATAAAACAGCAAATCTATCTTCATTAATAGCAGGGAAAATTATTTTTTGAAAAGTGTGAGCCCAGCTATCTTTCAAATGATCTTTAAGATATTTTGGCATATTTGTTACAGTATCATCAAATGAGATCTGTTGGAAACTATTTTTTGACCACATAAAAACACCTCGTTTATTAATATGTTCTACTTGCATTATATTGTATAAACATTGTTATAACAAGGTTTATAGGTGTTTTTATGGATAAAGTTAGTTTTTTTTAAAAGGTATTATCACAGTTAGTTTTATCTATAATTGGAAATTATTATATGCTTTTTGTGTTAGAACCATATTATCTTTTTTCAAAACTTTATGGTATCTCTATGAATTCTTTTTTCCTTTCATAAAAGTATTAATATGACAATAATCTCATTAAATCTGTTTTTAGTAATTAAAAATGAGTATAAAAAAACAAAAACCCACTTCTCAGCAGGTTTCTAAAAAATCTTAAGCACTGTTTTATCAATGGCGGAGAGACGGGGACTCGAACCCCGACACCTTTCGGCTTCACCGGATTTCAAGTCCGGCTCCTTAGCCAATTCGGACATCTCTCCTTTTTTGGCACAGTTTAAATTTTACTATATTATTCTACTATTGTCAAGGATTATAGGCATTGATTTCTTTATTTTTACCTAATTACATCTATACCCATATAAGGTCTTAAAACTTCTGGTACAGTAACTGTTCCATCTTCATTTTGATAATTTTCTAAAATAGCTGCTAATGTTCTACCTATAGCTAGGCCTGATCCATTTAAGGTGTGAACATATTTTGTACTGGCTTTAGGTTCAGGTCTGTATCTTATACCTGCTCTTCTTGCTTGAAAGTCTTCAAAATTACTACAACTGGAAATCTCACGATAAGTATCATAAGCTGGCATCCATACTTCCAAGTCATATGTCTTTGCAGAAGAAAACCCTAAATCTCCTGTACATAGTGTAACTACTCTATATGGCAATTCTAACATCTTTAATACCTCTTCAGCATCACTGGTTATCTTTTCTAATTCATCATAAGATGTTTCAGGT
>CAZGMM010000200.1:0-2382 GCA_964526845.1 uncultured Halanaerobiales bacterium
CTATTATTGGTGAGAAACAGTGGTTTCTACTTTATTGTCGAATTAAATTGTACCACAGGTCGTTATAGTATGTCAACACTCTACTTCACTTTATTTTCTATTTCCTTTAAAATCTTTTCTTTAAACTCAGCAAATTCAACCGCACCGAGGTCTCCTTCATCTCTATCTCGGACTGAAACAGTGCCTTCGGCGGCTTCCCTTGAACCGACGATCAACATGTAGGGGATTTTTTCTAACTGGGCCTGTCTTATCTTATAGCCGAGCTGTTCATTACTGTCATCAACTTCAACCCGGACCCCGTCTGCAAAGAGCTTGTCTTTTATATCATAGGCATAATCGGCCTGGTCATCGGAGACCGGTAAGACAACCACCTGAGTGGGGGCCAGCCAGGTCGGGAAGGCACCGGCATACTTTTCGATTAACATGGCTAATGTTCTTTCATAACAGCCGATAGAAGTCCTGTGAATAATGTAGGGTCTTTTCTTTTCATTGTCTTTATCCACATAGGTCATATCGAATCTTTCCGGTAGGGCAAAGTCGATCTGGACCGTTATGATAGTATCTTCTTTACCGTGCACATTTTTAAACTGGATATCCAATTTCGGGCCGTAAAAGGCGGCTTCCCCATCGGCTACTACATAGTCTAAATCAAGTTTATCTAAGATATTTTTCATCTTCTCCTGAGAGTCTTTCCAGGCCGCGGGGTTATCTATATACTTCCCTTTATTAGAAGGATCCCATTTGGAGAACCTAAACCAGATATCTTCTCTGATCCCTAAGGTATCCATGATATAATCGATAAGGTTAATTACACCTTTAAATTCCTCTTCTAATTGATCCGGTCTTACTATCAAGTGACCCTCTGAGATGGTAAACTGTCTGACCCTGATCAGACCGTGCATCTCACCGGAAGCTTCATTACGGAAGAGGGTGGAAGTCTCGGAGTACCTGATCGGTAGGTCCCGGTAACTTCTCAGCTTAGAATTATAGATTGTGAACTGGTGGGGACAGGTCATTGGCCTTAAGGCCAGCACTTCCTCATCCTCTTTTTCTTCATCACCGAGAATGAACATGTCATCTTTATAATGATCCCAGTGACCGGATACTTCGTAGAGGTCTTTTTTGGCCATAAAGGGTGTTTTGGTCATCCTGTAACCGCGTTTTTCTTCTTCATCTTCGACAAAACGCTGCAGGAGCTGAACTACCTTGGCCCCTTTTGGTTTTAAGAGGGGCAGTCCTTGACCTACTATATCAGAGGTCATAAAAAGGTCTAATTCTCTTCCTAATTTATTGTGGTCTCTTTTTTTTGCTTCTTCCAACTGTTTTAGATACTTTTCTAGTTCTTTTTCTTTTCTAAAAGATGTACCGTAAATCCTCTGCAGCATCTTATTATTTTCATCACCGCGCCAGTAAGCACCGGCGGTATTCAATAATTTAATGCCCTCTTTATTGATCCAGCCGGTGGAAGGAAGGTGTGGTCCGCGGCAGAGGTCAATAAACTCACCCTGGGTATAGAAACTTACATAGTCATCTTCGATCTCTTCGATGAGCTCTACCTTATACCTTTCACCTTTTTCCTTCATCTCTTTTAAGGCTTTTTCTTTCGGTTTCTCTACTCTTTTAATTTCTAGGTCTTCTTCAATTATCTTGGCCATCTCTTCCTCAATCTCTTCTAAGTCATCGGGATTAAGAGTTTCTTCCATATCGATGTCGTAATAAAAGCCGTCTTCAATGGTCGGTCCGATCGCCAGTTTTGCCTCAGGATAGAGGCGCTGTACGGCATGGGCCATCACATGGGAACTGGTATGTCTATATATATCCAGACCTTCCTCTGAGTCAATTGTGATTATGTTTAACTGAATATCATCTTCAATTAAATAGTCAGCATCTACTTCTTGCCCATCAACTACTCCGCCAATCGCATCTCTGCCCAGGCCTTTCCCGATAGAAAAGGCGACTTCTTTAACGGTTTTCGGTTCTTCATACTCTAAAATACTTCCATCAGGCAGTTTTACATCAATCGCGCTCAACTTAATTACCTCCTTATTTTTTCTGTTAAAAATCTTTAAAAAATGTTATAAAAATAAAAAAAGACTTAACTCATCTACTCTAGAGACGAATTAAGCCGCGGTTCCACTCTAATTGGTTATACCCACTCAAAAATGTTAACGGTTTTAGACCGGATAGAAGTACTTCTTTTTCTTCCTATCAGCTCCAAGGTGGTCTTCAGCTTATTAAAGGTTCAGATACTTTCAGCCTCTGGTATCATTCTCTTGCGAACTTTAAAAAGCTTACTCTCCTCTTCTTTGCCTTTAGATTAATATTTAACTTTTCTTAATTATATTATTTTAGATATATGATGTCAAGAAATTAACCCCTTTG
>CAZGMM010000201.1:0-2374 GCA_964526845.1 uncultured Halanaerobiales bacterium
CCTAAATCAAATTAAAGATTTAGAGAGAGTTTTCTTTCAACATTTTTGATAAAAGGAAGTGTTGCCCCAGGGTTGAGTAGTTATATCCTTGGCCATTTCTATCCCCATACCCTTTATCCTTCGATATTCGGCTTCCAGATCCTCGACATTAAATTCTAAGATAAGACTTTCATTCGACCTTAACCGGGCAGTTCCCGGCGCAAGACCTTCCTGTTCAAAAACATCAAAAATTACCAGTTGGGTATCACCCGCTTCGATTTCACTATAGTTTTCTCCATATCGTTCTGCTTCAATCTTTAATATCTTCTCATAAAAGTTGGTCAATTCATTTACATTATCAGTAATAATACAGCAGTGTGTTAAGTTAATCATTAATCTTCCTCCTTATTAAAACTCCACATACTCCAGATTCCGATATCTTGAAAGCCAATCCTCTTATATATCTTACCGGCGCTGGGATTATCATAGAATAGACAGAGTTCCTTACCCTCGTTTAATACTTCTTCACACAGTTTTGACATCACTGCAGATGCCAAACCCTGGTCGCGGTAATCTTTATCGGTGGCTACCCCTACAATCATGGCTGACATACTATTTTCTGCCGTAGTTTCTGCACAGCTGATAATCTTTTCTCTCTTTTCCTCATAGATATGGTACCCGCGCCCGGTTTTGTCCTTATACTTTTTTATCTTTCTGTCTAATTCATCCAAGCCATCAAACTCATCGATCCTATTATGTAGTTCCCAAAGTAGTTTCACATCTTCTAATTTTGTTTTTTCTACCTTCTCCAATAAGGGTCCTTGATAGAGCTTCTCCGCTTTAGCAAGTTTACAAAAATAGGTGTCCCGCTTTTTGGAGACATTAAGATAATTATCTAATTCTTCTACACATTCTTTCTTACCGCTGACCATTTTTGTTTCATGATCTTTAATAATATTAGCAATTCTTTTCACATCATAATCCGCTTTAGCGTAAACGATAAAACTATCATAATATCTTAAAAGAACTGCCCTGTATTCATCTTTTCTATTAAAATCACCCCAGATATCCTGAAATTCTTTTGTAAAACCATAGTTTTCAATATCTCCTATAATAAAAAGATTTAGGGCCGGTTCTTCGCTTATATATTCCATTAAACTCGCTTTATCGTCTTTATTCAGTTTTCTAATCATGAACTTAACCTCCTGTCTAAGTTAATTATAGAATTTAAGTAAGGCTTTTACCGTATTTTTACGCCAGCAGTAGTAATCATGTCCACCGTTAAAGATATTAAAAAATAGTCTTACCGTTTTATCTTCAATAGAATTTTTCATCCTTTTATTCACATCAATCACACTCATAAACCACATCGGTACAAATTCATCTTCTAAGGTGCCCACATCTAGATAGATATTTTTAGCAGTAAAATCAGAATTATCTATCTCTTCAAAGAGAAAGTCCCTTTCTCTCGCATCGGGGTAGCCCCAGATAAAGGTACCGGAATGACTGATAATACTATTAAATAGCTCTGAATCAGAGGCTAGATAAAAAGCGGTTAAACCACCCAGGCTCTTGCCACAGATAATATTATCGTTTTCTTTTAACTTGATACTATACTTTTCTTTTATTTCTCCTAACAGCTCATTATTTAAAAAGTTTTTGAAATCATTATCGGCCGCCAGTTCAACTCCCCTATCTTTATTTTCAACAAAAACAAATAAGAGGTTGGGGATTAAATTCTCTTCCCTTAAATTATTGAGTACTTTTAAGAGTTGATTGTCATTAATATAAGTAAAGCCGTCTGTACATAAAAAGATACCTTCATAATCTTTACCCTGGGTACTTTCTAAGGCCCAGTATCTTCTTTCATCTTCATATATTTCACTTTCAATGAAATTTTCTTTAATAAGAGGTTCCCCTTCATACTTTTTATTAAAGTACTTGTCAACTTCTTTATCATAAACCATGTCATAACTGGATAAATTCAAAATCTGGTCTTCCCCTTGGTAAATCGTTATCTCATTCTCATTAAAAGGATCTTTAATCATTTCAGACCTGATATCCAGCTCACGGTCATCTTCATCATAATTTTTAATAAAGCCGTAGGTAAAGTTAACCGGCTGATCTACTTCAAAACTCTGAGTCCAGATCTTTGAATCCCCTATTTTAAATAATTTTTGGTTTCTCAAATCAAAACCAGGGAAAGAACCAACTACTGAAATGTTTTTAAGATCTTTTTCTTCATACAGAAAAGACAATAGATAATTATCTTCTTTTTTATCAATGATAGGAGTGGAATTTTCATCAAACTCTGATAATACTTCCTCCAAATTTATCTTTTGGTTTTTATCAATGTATTCTTTGATCTTATCAATTTTATTGTTTTCCATCTTAA
>CAZGMM010000202.1:0-2333 GCA_964526845.1 uncultured Halanaerobiales bacterium
AGACTCCAAATCTTGGTGTTGGGGGTTCAAGTCCTCCTGCCCGTGCCATTTTTATTTTTCTAAGGTTCAGTTTGATTTAATTGGTTATTTTAAATATTATCACAGTAATAATAAATCAGCCCCGCCAGAAGCACAACTACTAAAACGGGGCTATAAATTTCATAAAGTTTTAATCAAGTACAATTTTTTCTTCTTCATCAGATCTCATTACGTTAATAACCTGTTTACCCTGTTTATAGGACTTATTTACATCCAACATATTTGTTTTGATCTGGAACTTTCTTGTTATAATAATCTTTTTCTCTTCTTTACTGTAAGAAGAACTGAAAGCAGCTATATTATTTTCTATATTTTTTTTCTCCGGCAATTTCACCTCTGTGTCTTCAGGTATATTTATCACAATCCTGTCATTATATGTGGCAGGTGTCATTAAAACAGGATATTTTCTTTTTCCCGCTTCTTTACTAGTATAATAACTAAAATTTTGGGAAAAGGGAATCCGTAATGAATTAGGTACTTTAAAAATAGTCATTCCGGCAGTTTGAGTAGCATATCCTGCTTTTTTGTATGTTAGATGTAAAGTAAAGGGTGAGAAGTTATCTTCTGGATCAGAGTGTTCTATATCTCCCAATTTAGCAGCCGAGATATGCTGGCTTAATATCTGCTGAAACAACTTTCTTTTTTCACTTTTATCATAACTTTGAAAAAGTGATCTATAGACATAGGCCCATTTACCATCAGGCTCCATATCAATTGTTACTTCAATATCTCCTTTTTTATTAATTTCTACTTCCATCTCAGTCTTAACTTTATTTTCTTTATATTTATAGGGTGGGGTTTCTGTTATTATTCCTTTTCTATCTTTAATTATCATAACTTGTCTTCCTCTATTTTGATCAGGTAGATACTCCCAATTACAGACATCACAGGTGGGATCAAGGAATATAAAATTTTCTGAATTCTCTAAATTAACTGCAGTAATAGCATGGTTAAAGCCGCCAAGAGTTGCCGGACCTTCAAAATATGTTTTCTTTGCTTGACCGGCTTTAATTAAGGTTAAATAGGCATCTATTCCGGCTTCTCTTAACATAGTTGCCAGTAAAGAAGCCTGGTCTTTACAGTCTCCATACTTATTTTTGAAAGTTTTATTGACAGAATAAGGTTGAACCTTTCCAAGGCCAAATTCTAGAGCAACATAACGTATCTTTGTAGCTACAAAATCAAATATCTTAGCAATTTTTTCTTCCTCAGATTCCAATCCTTCAACAATCTCTTCTACTTTGTTTTTTATCTCTAAATCCGGTTCATTTTTTTCATCTATTAATTTTCCATACCATTCTGCAATTACTTGCCAGTCTTTTTCTGTGGAAATTATTAATTTTGGGCTCAAAATATTAATAGATGGTCGGCCAGCTTCATTATAAATTTTATCTAGATCTTTTTGATGCCATCTATAAACTTTTTTACCATCTTTTTTTTCAAATTTTGGCTCATGGTTTCCATTAATGCTCTTAAAACTTAACTCTTTTTCTGCTGGAATTTTTACCGTATATTCAGAAGTAAGAACAGGAGCTGAAGTTTTAAAATACCATTGGCTAAACAAACTATCTTCCATCAATGTTTTACTGGTTCTTGTATAAGAATAGTCAATAATGGAATCATTTTTCAGAGCTGGCATACTAATAGTTTTTATCTTAATATCTGAATACATAGGAGCCCCTTTGGCAAGTGGATGTGTATTTACTCTGATAGCTTCCTTATCAGGTTTAGTTACCGAACCATCCTGGTTTATAGTTCTAGCATAATTTAATTCTACATTGGATAATTCAGAACTAAAAGGAATTCTGATTTCTCCATATTCTTTTCTTCCCTGTCTTGTAAAAACCTTAATTCTTGCTTTATATTCTGTAATAATTTTGCCTTCTTCTGTTAATTCAGTAATTGTTTTATCCAGCATAATTACTGCATTTTCTTCAGGGAAATCGTTAACTGAGGGTTCTTGCTGTAATATTTCCGCTGCATCTGGTGCAGCAAATACTATACCACTTGAACAAATTATCAAACTCATTAATAAGAATCCAGCAACGAATATTTTCCAGAAATTTATTAAATACCCTTTCATAATTTTCCTCCTCTACTTATTATTTTTTTGCTTTCAACCTCTAAAATATTTGTTTTTTTAAAAAGGATAATTTCATTTTCAAAAAAAATTAGTTGTTTATTTTATGGGTAAAAAAATCTTTTTATCTTTGATTCTATATATTTATTTAAATAAAATTTATACCTGAATTCGGAAAGTAAAAATACAAAACAAATTTAATACCTGTCATAAC
>CAZGMM010000203.1:0-2290 GCA_964526845.1 uncultured Halanaerobiales bacterium
CTTCTTTTTGAATTTTAAAGCTTCTTTTTCAATGGTATCGGGTTTTATATCCAATTTATCCACTAAATATTTAAATTCAGTTTCATTAGGGGTTAAAAAATCAATACCTGGCAACCAATCAATATTTGTTTTTTCCTTGGGAGCAGGATCGTAAATTATCTTAATATTTTCTTTTTTCATTATTAATAATGCTTTTTCAATGGTATCGACCGGTATCTCATTTTGAATCAGACAGTAGTTAACCTGTTGGCTGTAAGTTTCTAAAAACTCTTCCACTATTTCAGTTGAATGTAATTGATTTGCACCAGGGGTAATAACAATCCTATTCTCACCGCTTTTAGCTACTTCAATAAAGGCCCTACCTGTTTTTTTGTTTTGATGGATCTTATATCCCTCTATATTTAATTCTTGAAAGTTTTGGACTAGCTCTTTTCCTTCTCCATCTTCTCCCACTGAGGTAGAAAACAGTGTTTTGTTTTCACTTATTTTAGCGACTGCGGCCGCCTGATTGGCCCCTTTGCCGCCGAAGTAATAGTTTAAACTTAAGGCAGTTTGTGTTTCACCCGGTTTAGTAAAGTGGTCTACTTCATATACTATATCAATATTTGTGCTGCCAATTACAGCAATCATCGTTTCACTCCCTTTAAATCACTTTAACTTAACCCAGCTGATATTCCGATCATATCTAAAACCCATTCCTTCTGATAGGCTGATTGATTTATAGTTATCAGGTTCAATATTAATATAGGCAGGTTCATTTAGTTCTCTTTTTTTATTAATCAAATACCTTCCTATATCCTGGGCATAACCCTTATTCCTGTATTCCTTGATAACATGTAAAAAACCAAGTGATTTATCGTCATGGGTCATACCCCAGGCCACCAGTTTATCTTCTGTCCGGATGGCAGCTGAGATACCCTCTTCAATTCTCTGTTTTAAAAGTTCGTGTGATAAATGCTCGGAATAATGGGAATGAGCAAGTATTACCTCTATATCTTCTTCTCGTAGGTTATCAACCTTATGCACGGGATCTTTTATCTCAATGTCGGCGGGAAAATAGTAGCGTCTGGTCTTTAATTTCCATTCGATTTCTCTATCTCCTTTTATGATTGGTAACATCCAGTCTTCAATATTTGCGTAATAATTGGTAGGAACTTCTACCTTTTTTATGAGCTCTTTTAATTCATTATGTTTAGTACTGGAAATATAAGCCCATAAATGGTCACTTTCAGCTAACACTATATGTGTATCCCCTTTGTTATAAACCGCTTTAAGGGGGTTGTTTTCAACAAAACCAATAATACTCATGTTTCTTAGCGGATCTTTTTTCAGTTTTTTTAGTAAATTTTCTTTTTGCATTTTTATCACCTATTAGTTTAATAGATAGATCATTATGAAATGAAAGATACTGCCGGCGAGCACAAATAAGTGCCAGATCGAGTGGCTGTATTTAAAGCCCATACTCTGTAAGGCATAAAATAGAATGCCGACCGTATAAAATAATCCACCGATTATCATGAATACAAGACTTTTTGTACTTAGAGCTAAAATTAAAGGTTTGATGGCAAAGATAATTAACCAACCCATAGCTAAATACATAATTACACTTACTATTTTTAACTTGTTTATAAAAAAGACTTTAAATATTATACCTAATAAGGCTATCGACCAGATCGTAATTAGAATAGTCCAGCCTAATTTACCTCTTAAAGCAACCATTGAAATCGGGGTATAGGTACCTGCAATTAAAATAAATATGGAAGCATGGTCCAACTTTCGGAGGTGTATTTTAGCCTTCTTTTGGGGAATACTGTGGTATAAAGTTGAAGATAGATAAAGTATGATAAGAGAAGCACCATATACTATATAACTTACAAACCCATAGATGTCCGTCGTTTTATAATGAGTTATAATTAGAAATACCAGGGCGAAAATTCCAAAAGCTACACCAAGTCCATGGGTTATAGCATTGGCAATTTCTTCTTTTCTACTATATTTAATTAAATCCCCCATAAAAATACCCCCTTTTACTTTCCTTTATTGTTATTAATATTATTATAACAAATTTTTACTTATTTATATAATGAATAGGCTAGTTATTATTAATATATTAAATCAAATTTCTTGAAGATAATCAACATCTTTAACTTTTTTGTTGAAGTGATCTTTAACTTCTTGATACCTGAAACAATCAACTAAATGATCATTAACGATACCCACCGCCTGTAAAAAGGCGTGAACCTCTCCCACCAAATCAAAAACAAGATTTGGAAGGAGCTTCTATTACTTC
>CAZGMM010000204.1:0-2288 GCA_964526845.1 uncultured Halanaerobiales bacterium
ACGAGCTGTTTTCACATCCATTCCTGATGCTAAGGCTGATAGTTTTAGATTCTTACCTCTTGACAACATCTTCTTTAATCTCCTTATTTGGTCATCTTGTACCATCCGCAACCTCTTATTTTTAGGTTCACGGATAGTTTAATTATCTTTTGTCAAAGAGGGAATTCTAATTGTCGTCAACAGGTAATTATAAATTTCGTCAATCAAAAAAGTGAAGAAGAAAATTAGAAGTGTATAATTTATTATTGTAAGTTTACTTTGCATTATTAATTATTGCAAATGTCTTTTGGCATAATTCATTTACGTTTTTATTTAGGCTAATTGATTGCCCTTTATATAATGATGAATTATATATATATCTAGTACATTTAGTATTTATATTTTCTCCAATGTAATTTTTTATATCAGTAAGTATCTTCTCAGGATTTAAAATAAAATCTTTATACCTTATTATCTTAATCCTTGGATTATTAATAAGGTTCGTTTCTAATATAATTTGATTAACACTCCACCATACTAATCCCATCCAATCTGAATCTGTAAATTTAGAGGTATTCATTTTTTCTATTCTGTTTACATATTTATTAGGTATTGTTTTTGAAACCCAATTATTTTTATTAATTATATTGTAATTGACCATTTCTTTTAAATAATATCCTACCTTAGGGCCGAATTTGTTCAAAGCAGAGTTAATTACATCTTTATGATTTCTAATCATCCAAATAATTTTCACATCTTTGAATTCTTTTAATATTTTATTTATTTGAAAAGAATTTAGAATAGGCTTTGCCACAACAACTTTAGATTTAGAATTATATCTAACTTTTTTAACATTTTTAAATAATAGCATATAATCCTTCATTAATTGTTTTGATGTTTCTCCATGTACTTCTGTATTAAATGAATGATCTAGTAGATTAGTTAATATTGACGTCCCTGATCTACCCGATCCCATTATAAATAAGAGCTTTGTGTCTGTTTTTCGGGATATTTTAAATTTTTTTAAATATTCTATTATTTTCCTATTTACTTTTTCTTTAGTGATTATCATACATATTATCCTATATTCTTAATATAGCTTGAAAAATAAGTATTTGAAGCCTCATGAATTTACTTTGTAATAAATTGGTATCTAATTTTTAAGGTCCTGGTTATTTAATACGGCATAAAATATTATAAGTTATTAAGACAATATTGCATATATTATCAATCACTAATAAATAGGACTAGTTCATCGCAAATATGGGGGGGGGGCAATAAATTTGTTCCTATTTTGAATAGTTAATTTAATTTAACAAAGACCTGATATAACTCATAAATTTTATTGAATTAAAAGTTATTTTATTATTTTACTTACCTGCTTAGTTATCCAAATGTAAGTTTTTTCAAGACCCCTATATAGTGAGTATTTAGGCTCCCAACCAAGCTTTTCTTTGATCAAATTGTTATCAGAATTTCTTGCTTTGACACCTGTAGGACCAGGGATGTGATTTATTGATTGATCTTTGTCTGCAATGTCCATAATCATTTTTGCAAGTCCGTTAATTGATACCATTTCTTCTGATCCAATATTAACCGGTCCGTGATAATCATTAGTATTCATTAGGCGGCGGATACCCTCCAGGCATTCATCGATGTAAAGAAAGGGTCTTCTTTGTTCTCCATCTCCCCACATTTCTATTTCGCCACCATCTTCCGTCATAGCAACTTTTCGGCAAAAGGCAGCCGGCGCTTTTTCCCTTCCGTCATTCCAGGAACCTTCCGGACCAAAAATATTGTGGAATCGAGCTACTCTGACATCGATACCTTTATTTTTCATAAAAGAAAAATATAATCTTTCACTGAATAATTTTTCCCAACCGTAATTACTATCAGGATTGGCAGGATAGGCGCTTTCTTCTGCTGTAGTAATATTATCAGGATCGATTTGATTGCCCTCGGGGTATATACAGGCAGAAGAAGAGTAGAATATCTTATTTACATTTCTTTTCCAGGCTGCTTCCAGAACATTCAGATTGATAAGAGCAGAGTTATGCATAATGTCGGCATCATTCTCACCAGTGAAAACAAATCCTGCTCCGCCCATATCAGCAGCAAATTGATAAACTTCATCAAAACCTCTATCTACAACTCTTCTAACTACATCTTGTTCTCTAAGGTCGCCTATAACAAAATCATCAGCATGAGTTTCTGCGTAGGGTGGATATTTAAGATCTACTCCTCTTACCCAGAAACCTTCTTTTTTCAATTTTTTCACCATATGAGCGCCAATGAATCCCCCAGCGCCA
>CAZGMM010000205.1:0-2268 GCA_964526845.1 uncultured Halanaerobiales bacterium
CTCTATTCTTTTTTTATGCTAAAATTCCTGCTTCCTACCGAAACTTTACACAATCATTATTTTGAATAGAAATATATTACAATTTACATCTTGCTATTATTAATATTATAATCTTATTGCCTGCAATAACAAGAAATAGATTTGAAAATTTTAATTAGGTTTAAATTAAAATAATTTAAAAATTTGTTGTTTATGAAAATATTAAGATAAAAATAGTATCAATATTTTCCAATTAATTTTAATTATTGCTTAAATAGAATTCTCCTAATTATCTTTTACCTATGATAATATAATAGATGTATTTTCAAACCGCCTGGTTCTTACAGATTTTAATTATATGATATATATTCTATCCCATATTAAAATATTTCAATAAGAAAAACACCACCTCTCAGTGGTGCTTTTAATAAAAATCTAATTATTAATTGTACTAATAACCTATTCTGCCTGTATGATGCAAATCGTGGTGGAACATCGGCCAAGGTGAATTGGCTAACCCATCTACTTCACTTTCTAGAGCATATAACTTACCATTATCACAACCAAAATATATTGTCCCACCATCCGCTATAGCGGGACTTGATTTAATTGGGGAACCGGTATTATAGCTCCACTTTTTAGTCCCATCAGGATTAACTGCGTAGAAGTTCCCATCATTACTACCGAAAAATATTGTTCCATCTGACCCAATAGCAGGTGATGAAAGAATTTTATCATTGGTATTAAAAACCCATTTTTTAGTCCCATCTGGGTTTATTGCATATAGATTACCATCATTACAACCAAAATAAATTATCCCATCTGATGCAATTACAGGACTTGTTTCTATAGAATTTTCTAGATTTCCAGAGGCTGAATAACTCCAATTTTCTGTGAGTTTTTCCTCTGTTTTATCATAACTCAAGGCAAAAAGTTTTCCGTTATCATTTCCAACATAAAGTGTTTCATTACCGCCTATTGCAGGAGTTTTTTCAATTAAATTTCCAGTATAAAAAGTATCTTTCAAAGTTTTGCTACTTCCGTTATCTTTGATAGCATGAAAATCACCATTATGATTACCCACAAACAGCAATTCTCCATTAATGGCTGGACTAGAGTTAAAAGAACTATTCGGATCATAGCTCCACTTTTCAGTTCCATCGTTTGAGTAAAGAGCAATTAAAGGATAATTGCCATCCCCTGTAAAAGAATATATATTTTCATTAGTGCCTATAGTTAGATTATATCCTCCACCACCAGCATAATCTCGAGAACAACGCCATTTCTGTGTACCATCTGGATTAATGGCATAAATATCTGTCCAGGGACCACCAGAATAAATTGTTCCATCATTATCTATAGTGGGAGTCCCAGGAGGGGTATAGCGAGTTCCAAACTTCCACTTTTCACTTCCATCATTATCTATAGCATAAAGATTGTTATCAAAACTACCTACATAGATAGTACCGTCATTTACCACTGCAGGACTAGACTTAATTTTACCTCCGCTTACAAATTCCCATTTTTTATTTATTAAATTATATTCTTTACTAACCTTTTTACTTGTTTTCCAATCAGTTTTATATGCTTTAGCCTTAATTGTCACATCGGAACTTATTTCAAATGAACCTGTATATTCATTTGAACTTTTATCAGGCTCCATTCCATCAGTAGTATAATAAATAGTAGCATCAGAAGTTTCACAGCTCATTTCAATTATGTTAGTCTCAGTTTCACTATAATAAGTTCCTTCTGTAGATTCTATGGAGGGTGTAGATACCTTCTTTTGTCTAAATTCAGCTATAATTGTAATATCACTGTCCATCACTATTTTTACTGACTTTTGAGTTTCTGATATATCTCCTTTCCACTTTACAAATCCATAACCCGAAGCTGGTTCTGCCGTTAATTTCACCTCTGTATTTTTCTCATAAGAATTTTGATCAGGGGTTAATACTATGGTTCCTTCTCCTTCTGTACTCGTCTCTAAATCTAATTTTACAACCCCTTCTTGCTGTGAACATCCCATTAACCCAATAATCATCAATAAAATAATAAGCCCCAAAGACATTATCTTAATAATTTTCATTGGGCTGCCTCCTATTTAAATTCTTTTTCATTTGTGTTGTTGTATAAAAATTAAATTTTACCTTCATATTTATACGTTAAGGTTATATATATAATGTAATGAATTGAATTTTTATATAAAATCAATCAATTTTTTTCTTAATATATTTTTAAAACCATTGAAAAAACCGTTAACCTTGATTTAAAGATTAACGGTTTGTA
>CAZGMM010000206.1:0-2209 GCA_964526845.1 uncultured Halanaerobiales bacterium
AAATGTGGGAAAGTTTATTCAGAAGCTTTGCAGCTTTATTGTCAATCTGGTTGTATTCAGTCTGATTTTACTGGTTAGTGTCCAGCTAATTATGAAAGATGAATCTGCATCCAGGCAGCTGGAGAGAATTGAGATGGCTGTTAACAATATTTTTCCTCGTGAAAGTAGTGTGGTGGAGGTCAGTGAGACAACAGCTGGTATTAAGAGAACAAGGGGTACAGTCGTTGTGGACCTGTTACAGGACTTAAATTTAGAGCAAGTCTGGTTACTCCGGAATGGGAGAAAAATAGCAAATTTTGGTGATGGCATTGTAATAGTGGAGGTTAAACCCGGTGATACCATAAGTATCGATTCCAGTTTATATTCCCAGCCACTCTGGTTTGAAATGACTTCTCTTTCTGCTTCTATTTCTAACTGGCAGGTCGGTAAACAGTTTCGGACTTCAGGTAATAAGTTACATCTGGGTACTGTTGAATTTGAAAATAACATAGTGTAAAATAAGTTTGGGAGATTTTGTATAAAAAAATGGAAAGAAGACTCCCCTTATGATAAAATGTTTGTAATCCAACACAAACAAAAGGAGGAGTCTTCTATGAATACTATTATACAACATTTTGGAGAAAAAATCATCACCGAATTGGAAAAAGTTTTAGATGAGATGTTTATAGAAAGAAATGGAGATATTAGTGAAGTTATTGAGACCCTTGATAATATTTTTTCTGAATATGGTTGTAAAATTATTAAACATATACTAGAAGAAAGTGATGATATTATTAGGGATTCAGTTGAAAGAAAAAAGAGCTGGTTAATTAAACAAAGAGAGATGGATAAAACTTTCATAACAAAATTTGGGGAAGTAAAATATAATCGAACATATTATGATTCCAAGGGAGATAAAGGGTATACATATTTAGTTGATGATTGTTTTGGGATAGAAAGATATCAACGAATGGATGACAATTTATCATCAGAACTGATTAAGAATTCTAAGGATCATTCCTATCAAGAAAGTGCTAACCTTGCAGTAAAGAAGGTTGATTTAAGCCGCCAGACAGTAAAAAACAAGATCAGGAAACTGGGAGAAATAGATAATCGAAATCTAAAAGAGGCCGGAGAAAAAAAGACGATAAAAAGGCTATATGTAGAAGCAGACGAGGATCACATATCTCTTCAGAATGGTAAAAATACGATAGCTAAGCTGGTATATGTCCACGAAGGAGTAAAAAAGAAAGGTAATCGAAACAAATTAAAAAATGCTCATTATTTTTCAGGGCTTTACAAGAATGTAGAAGAATTATGGTTAGAGGTATTAGACTATATAGATGCCAATTATGAAATGGATAAGATAGAAACCATATATTTAGCAGGTGATGGTGCAAGCTGGATAATAGAAGGTTTAAACTGGCTTCCCAGGTCAAAACACGTATTAGATAGGTATCACCTGAATAAATACGTTCTAAAAGCTACAGGTCACATGCCAAAAGAGAGGCCGAAATTATGGAAAGCATTAAACACGTGTAATTTTAATGCAGCAGCTAAAATATTAAAAGAGATAATAAAAAAGACAGAAGTAAATACTAAAAGAGATGCTGTAAAAGAGGCCAGAAAATATATACTAGGTAATTGGGGTGGTATAGAAATATACAAAGAAGATCCTTATGCTTTAGGATGTAGTGCAGAGGGTCATGTAAGCCATGTATTGTCATCAAGGATGTCCAGTAGGCCCCTGGGTTGGAGTGAAAAAGGTGCAGACCAGATGGCAAGACTTAGAGCCTTCAAGTACAACGGTGGCAAGAAGATTGATATCAGGGAGTTATTAGAGGAAAAGAAAAAAGTAAAGAAGATAGAATTGCAGACAGAAAAAATATTGGCAGAAGGAAATAAAAAAAGTTTATATCCAAGTCCTGAGGAAAGAATACCTACTTTAAGGAAAGGTAAAGTAACAGGTTTATTTAAAGCTTTAAAATCGGTAGCATACTAACAAAATTAATGTTCAATAACTCAATTACAAGATTTTATCAATAGGGGAGTCAAAAAAAATCCCAAAGTAACTTGACACTATCGCAGGTTTTTCTTTCCTTGACAGTAAGCAATAAAAGAGATAAAATAATAACAGGCGAAATTTAAGAAGTAAAGAATAAAAAATATAACAACTTAATATGATGGGAGGTGAATAATATTAATGGAGGTGTACTTTATGTAATAATAA
>CAZGMM010000207.1:0-2191 GCA_964526845.1 uncultured Halanaerobiales bacterium
TATAGAAAATTGAGGTGGATTTATGAGTAGCCAGAGCAATCAAAAAAAAATATTATTAGAGATAAAAAATGTAACTACGAGTTTCGATACAGATTATGGTAAAGTTACAGCCATAGAAGATATTAGCTTTGATTTATACAAAGGTGAATCTCTGGGAATTCTGGGTGAATCAGGTTGTGGAAAGAGTGTTACCTCTCTTTCCATCATGCGGCTGCTTCCTCAGGATGTTGGTTATGTTGAAAATGGAGAAATCATTTTCCAGGGAGAAAACCTTTTAAATATTAAAGAAGAAAAGATGAGAAGTTACCGGGGTAATAAGATTTCGATGATCTTTCAGGAACCGATGACTTCATTAAATCCGGTATTTAAAGTTAAAAAGCAGTTGGTTGAAGTTTATACCACTCACCAGGATGTAAACGGCCAAGAGGCTTATGATAAAGCACTTGATATTCTTGATCTGGTAGGTATTCCTGATCAGGAAAGCGTCATAGAGAAATATCCGTATCAGCTCAGTGGTGGTATGAGGCAGAGGGTTATGATTGCAATGGCTTTAGCCTGTCAGCCTGCCTTACTGATTGCCGATGAACCTACAACTGCTTTGGATGTTACGATTCAGGCCCAAATACTTAAACTTATGAAAGAATTGAAACAAGAAATCAATTCCTCTATCATGCTTATCACCCATGACCTGGGTGTAATTGCCCAGATGGTAGAACGTGTTTTAGTCTACTATGCAGGACAGATTGTTGAAAGGGCTCAAATAGATGATTTATATGAAAATCCAAAACATCCCTATACAAAGGGGTTAATCAAATCAATACCTAAGATAGGCAAAAAAATTAATAGACTTGATACTATTCAAGGTATGGTACCTTCTCCTTTTGAATTTCCCCAAGGTTGCAGATTTAATCCAAGATGTGAGCATGCAATGGATATCTGTAAGGAAAAAGAACCGCCTGAGGTTGATGTAGGAGATAGGCATACCGCCAAATGCTGGTTACATGCTGATGAGGGGGAGAGAAAGTAATGAGTGAAAAAGAAACAATCTTAAAAGTAGAGAATCTAAAAAAATACTTCCCCCAGCGTTCAGGCTTTTTCAAACAAAATGTTGAATATTTAAAAGCAGTTGATGATATTAGCTTTGAGCTAAAGGCAAATGAAACTCTGGGATTAGTGGGTGAATCCGGCTGTGGTAAATCCACTACCGGTAGAACCATCCTGAGAGTTTATGAACCCACTGGTGGAAGAGTATTTTTTAGAGGGCAGGATGTTGCACATGTAGAAGAGACAGAACTACAGAAGCTAAGAAAAGATATGCAGATGATCTTTCAGGATCCATTTGCTTCCCTTAACCCTCGTATGACAGTTAAGAATATTATATCTGAAGGTATGAGAATTCATGGTGTCGGTAATAAACAAAGCCGCACAGAGCGGGTAGAAGAACTGATGTCTATCGTAGGTTTAAGACCTGAATACATGTTTAGATATCCACATGAGTTTTCAGGCGGACAGAGACAGCGAATCGGTGTAGCAAGAGCATTAGCTTTAGATCCTAAGATGATTATCTGTGATGAACCCGTCTCTGCTCTAGACGTTTCGATTCAGGCTCAGGTTATCAATCTATTAATGGACTTACAGGAAGAATTCGATCTATCCTTTATCTTTATAGCGCATGACCTATCTGTAGTGGAACATATCAGTGATAGGGTAGCGGTAATGTATTTAGGAAAGATAGTAGAAATGACCAATAGTGATAAATTATATGAAGAACCGCTTCACCCTTATACAAAAGGGTTATTACATTCAGTTCCTGAACCAAATCCAAAAGTACCGATGGGTGAGGTTTCACTGAAAGGTGATATCCCAAGTCCGGTTAATCCTCCTTCTGGTTGCAGTTTTAGAACCAGATGCCCTCATGCCTATGATAGGTGCGCAAAAGAGGAACCAGAATTTAAAGAATATGAAGAAGGCCACTATGCGGCCTGTCATTTATTAGAGTAAAATATATAAATTAATATTATATCTATTAGACTCCTGTGGTATATTAATACTGCAGGAGTTTTTTATATTTTATCTTATATCCTCCTTCCCTCATTCTTCTAATAATAATGTTTTCATATATAATGTATATATTTTTTAACAAGTCCAAGATTATGTTTATACTAACACATACTTTA
The DNA here is from genome assembly GCA_964526845.1 of uncultured Halanaerobiales bacterium. Taxonomy (GTDB): domain Bacteria; phylum Bacillota; class Halanaerobiia; order Halanaerobiales; family M55B127; genus M55B127. The sequence goes on from CAZGMM010000207.1 coordinate 2,178, forward strand.
TGTTTATGATATTG
>CAZGMM010000208.1:0-2100 GCA_964526845.1 uncultured Halanaerobiales bacterium
CTATTAACATTCTCATTTGGTGTAATTGCGGCCGAGAAGATGACAATTATGAGTACTTCTGACGTTCATCAATATGTAATGCCTTATGATTACATGGCCAATGAACCAAATGAAGAAGTAGGTTTCTCAAAAGCTTACACTATTATCCAAGAAATCAGAGAAAACAACCCAAATACCATGTTATTCTCAAATGGTGACTTTATTCAAGGAAGCCTTTTAGGTTTAAATGAATATCAAATTGAACCCATAAAGGAAGGGGAAACCCAAACAATAATTAAAGCCTATAATAAAGCAGGTTATGAAGCTGCCACAGTAGGTAATCACGAACTGCAGGATTACCCGATGGACTTCTTTGAAAAGGCTAAAGCAGGCGCTGAATTTCCATTTCTAGCTGCTAATATCTATATGGCCGACAATCAAAGTGAACATTATGTAAAACCTTATACTATTATAGATAAAAAAATCGATGGTAAAAATATTAAAGTAGGTGTAGTTGGCTTTATCCCACCACAAACAATGCGCTGGGGTAAAGATAACTTAGAAGGCAATGTTGTAATTAAGGACATTGTACCAACTGCCAAAGAAATTATACCAGAGGTAGAAAAGAAATCCGATATTGTTGTTGTTTTAAGTCACAGTGGTATTACTGACGCCCCTGTTGACTCCTATGACGCAAGAGAAAATGCTAGTTATTATGTAGCACAGATAGATGGTGTAGACGCTCTAATTACAGGTCATCACCATGGAACTTTCCCAGAAAATTATAAAGATCTGGAAGGAGTCGATGCTGAAAAAGGAACCATATTTGGTGTTCCAACTGTAATGCCAGGCTCCTGGGCTAGCTCAGTCGGAGTAATTGATTTAAACTTAGAACAAGAAAATGGTAGCTGGACTGTAACCGGCTTTAATACAAGACATGTACCAATTACTAAAGATACAAAGTCAAGTCCTGTAATTGAAGAAATTGCCAAAGAAAGACATGAAGCTACCATTGCCTATGTTGAAACTCCTATCGGCCAGTCTGAAATTGATATAACTTCTTATCTGGCCAGAGTACAGGATTCTACAGTAACACAAATAGTTAATGATGCACAGCTATGGTGGGCTAAAGATGAATTTAGTTCTGGTGAATATTCAGACCTACCAATTCTTTCGGCAGCAGCTCCTTTCCAAGCAGGTAGAGAAAACGCTGAATACTTCACAGAAGTTGGGAAAGGTGATGTAACAATAGGTGATGTTACTGATATCTATATCTATGATAATGAAATAAGTGTTATGCACTTAAACGGAGAACAAGTAATAGCATGGCTTGAAAGAGCTGCAGAAAACTATAACCAAATCGATCCTAATAAATCAGGCGAACAAGAATTGCTCAATCCTGAATTCTCCGCCTATAATTATGATGTTATTGAAGGTATTGAATATCAAGTAGATGTAACCAAGCCAAAAGGTGAACGCATTGTAAATGCAACTTACAATGGTGAACCACTATCTGAAGATATGGAATTCTTAGTAGTAACAAATAACTATAGAGCTGGTGGAGGAGGAGACTTCCCTCCCTGTGTAGAAGAAGATCCAGTCTATGCTCCTAGTGGAGTTACTAACAGACAGGTAATCATTGACTACATCCAGGCTAAAGGTACAGTTAATCCACATCCAACCTATAACTGGACTATCAAGCCATTTAAACCAGCTGGTACGGTTACATTCCGTTCCCATCCAGAAGCCATGGGATATATCAATGATATGAACATTGAAGGTATTGAAAAGCTAAGAACCGATGAAAATGGCATGGGTGTTTATAAGCTGGATGTAACTGAGTAAATTTAAATAAAAAAAGGCAGGCGATTATCTCGTCTGTCTTTTTTCAATATGAAGGTGAAAAAAATGAAAATTAAAGTTAACGGTGAAATTGTTGAAATATTTGAAGGAGCTCAGGTAAAGGATGTAATCAGAAGTTATTCTGAAGAAGAATATAAAAAGGTGCAAAAAGGTGAAAAGATAATAGAAGACCCGAACGGTAATATGGTTATGCCGAACGGTGAACTGATGGGAAATGAAGAATTCTTTTTAGTAGACAAGAAGTAAAAAACAAATTAA
>CAZGMM010000209.1:0-2100 GCA_964526845.1 uncultured Halanaerobiales bacterium
CTATAAGCCTATCTATTAGTGGACGAAGTATAACAGGTTCAGCAAAGTTAGTCTGGCGTGTCTGTATCTGTGATAACCAGTTCTTTTCGTCCTGACTGGACGCTAACTCACCTCGCTCGCTCCCTAAAAGCACTCTAGCAGGAATACCTGTTGCTGCTGATATAAGCTGTATGATAACCTTGAATGTTGATGACGGGTCAGCTACATCATTAGCAAGTTTATTAACATTTACTCCGGCCGTTTTAAGTATTCTTCTTAACCCATGTATATACTCATCTGCTTTATCTTCTAAGTCACTTTCTTCTAGTAATGCAGGGTCAAAGTCACCTTGTATATCTAACTGGAGTCCACCTCGTGCGTTCTGCCAAAATAATTCTGCGGCTCCTTGAATCTTATACAAATCATCCAGCAAATTATATACTCTTTTTAACGCTGGTCTTGAATAAACATCATCTTCTTCTAAATTTTCAGCAATATGAATAATCCTTGTGTGGTGTACTTTAGTCCAATTATTTTTAGCTGTTTCTTCCCCAGTCATCACATTGCCGTCTAAATCTATTTTATATAATTCCGGCATTGCATAACGAGGAGAAAAAGGGTCAGTGTTCCATTTTTCTATATCTACTCTCCCCTCATTAAAAGGAGAAAAATAAACTATATCATTAGGCCCATTAAGAGTTGGCATTTCTTGTTCTAATGGGGTTTTGTCTTTAACACCTATTAACAAAATACCAAATCGACCTATGCGTGACATTTTGTCAGCACGCTTAGCATAATGATAAATACGATTATTATCTTCTATCTGCCGCCACCCTTTTTCAAACTCTGTATCCGTTCCTTCTGTATCTTTTTCAACGACATCAGGAGCTTCGCGCCACGTTTCGTCTGGTGCGGCGTCTACAATTCTCCCGGCTATATTGTGCCTATTATATTTTGCTAGATAATCATTAAATTCTAGATTTTTTTCATATCCAAAAATTTCATAATAATCTCTCTTACTCCCAAATGACTGCCCTAATGCTTGAGCCAATTGTTGCCTATCTAACAAAATTGTGTTATTTATTAATTTTTGTGCTGTATCTTTATTTAATGTAACTTCGTCTGCCATATCGGCACCACCTTATTAATCCTTTAATTCATCAACTTTGTCCTTAGCTTTCCCAAGTATATCCAAACCTCTATCTTGATATACTTCAGTATATTCAACATCTTTATTGCCAAATATTATACACATCCATTCAATGTTTAAAAGAGTAATAAAACTTTCATATTTATGTTGATTAGTTGGTACCTGTGTATATTCTGGTATTAAAATTGGACTAATCCATATACGATAACCTCTATATTTATAAAGACTTGCTTTGGTTTCTTCAACTAATTCTGGTTCTTCTGTTAAGTCATCTATATATTCTTTTGCATAATCGCTAAATTTAAATTTCATTTCTTCATTGTCTATTCTACGTCCAGAAAGAAGTTTACCATCTTTATAAATAAACCATCCTGCTTTATCGTTATCATAAATTATTTCATACCCCTTATACTTATAAACTTTATTTACTAATTTCCAATTATCAACACTCAAACCTATGCGCCCTGAAATATAATATTTAACACATTTTTCATCAACTGGCATTGAACCACTATAATCAATCTCGTTGTTTTTATATAACTTTAATATATAGCCTTCTGCATCTACTGGCTTTTCAAAATATTTAGGAATTAACTCTAATCTATATTTTGTCCATTCATAAACTTTCTTTTTAAGTTTCATCTTACACCCCTCCGTTTCTTCTTCCTCACACCAACTCAATTCCTCATCAAGTTGGTTAATTTTTTCAATAACATCCTTGAACCCTCTTTTTAGGTCAATGTGAATAGTTTGTAAAAATTCATCATTTTTATAGACCTTACCTTCTGTAGCCGGATAACTGTGGTCTTCAGGTACAAACACTTGATAATCACCTTGACGATAAAACTCATCATAAGAAGACTTTTTAACAGAACCGCCTTTAGAACTCCATAAAGTTTTTAATTTACCCACAATCGACATCTTACCCCTCCTTAAAATTTCATCTCATCAAAGTTAACCAACTCTGCTAG
>CAZGMM010000210.1:0-2095 GCA_964526845.1 uncultured Halanaerobiales bacterium
TTCCATCAATAATTCTCGACCCCATCTTTCTGATAGTTTATCTTTATCATGGTAAATAGATACTAAAAACAAGTCAATTTTATCCACTAAATTGTCATATTTCTTATCCAGAAAATTAACTCTCAGTAAAGGTATATTATTTTTATCGACAAATTCACTTTTTATTATATCATGTTTAATGGTTGACTTATACCCCTCTTTTCCATCAAAAGCCTCAACATTCATATAATGTTGTCTACCTTGATATTCAATTAATCCAATAATGTTTTCATTTCTCTTTATAGAAAAGTCAAAAGGTAGGGGGCGTTTATCTGAGCAATCACTAAACTTATACTGAGATATATAATCAACACCCAATTCAGCTAAATAACTATCAATTTCCTTTTCACCCTGAGATAGCCTACATTTAGGACACCCCTTATGTTGCAATATATTATGTGGTCTTGCTTCCCACTCATGTCCACATACATTACATTTATGTTTAATTTTTACATGAACCCAATCATATTTTTCAATTGGAACAATATCATCACCATGAATCTTCTTCAAATCTTCTACATAATCCTGGTGTGTTCTTTTTACATTCCCTGCACAATTTGGACACCCATTTCCCTTTAACAAATTAGTGGGTCTAGGTTCCCAAATATAACCACATACTTCACATTTATGCTTTATTTTTGTGTCAGTATTATAATAAGCCTCCAATGGTGTTATATTGTCCCCATGAACTTTTTTGAGATCTCTCAAATACTCATCATGACTTTTTCTATTAATTTTTCTTCTTTTTTCAATGCCACATTTTGTACATCCTCGTCCTGCCAATAAACTCGCTGGTGTGACCTTCCATATATAATCATGTTTGAGACATTTATGTTTAATAGAGGTTTTCATATCAATATAATCTTCCAAGGGGATTATATTGCTTTGATGTTCCTTTTTTAATCTTACTAAGTATTCTGCGTGCGACAAACCCCTAGACATCCCCTAATTCCTCCACCTGTTTTTCAATCCAAGGATAAGTTTTCTCTAATGCTTGATATAATGGGTAGCTTGGCTTCCATCCAAGTTTTTCCTTAATGAGTTGATTATCTGAATTTCTAACTTTTACACCAGTTGGTCCTTCTATATGATTAGTAGATAAGTCTTTACCAGCAATTTCCATTATCATATATGCCAACTCATTTATTGTTACCATTTCATCTGATCCGATATTTACAGGTCCATAAAAATCATCATCATTCATTAGTTTTCTTACTCCTTTAAGACATTCATCAATATATAAAAATGACCTTTTTTGTTCCCCACTACCCCATATATCTATCTCACCGCCCTCTTCAGCCATAGCTACCTTACGACAAAGAGCAGCAGGAGCTTTCTCACGCCCATCATTCCAAGAACCCTCGGGTCCCATTATATTATGAAATCTAGCGATATTCACATCTATCCCATAGTTCCTAGCAAAAGCTTGGTACATATGTTCACTAAATAATTTCTCCCAACCATACTCACTATCTGGATTTGCCGGATGTGCTGTATTCTCTTCGGTAGTTAGATTCTCTACACTCATCTGGTTATCTTCAGGGTAAACACAGGCTGAACTAGAAAAGAATAGTTTTTTACATCCATGCTTGTAACAAGCCTCAACTATATTAAGATTAATTAACGCCGAATTGTGCATAATATCTGCATCATTGTCACCAGTAAAAACAAATCCCGCCCCACCCATATCCGCAGCTAACTGATAAACTTCATCAAACCCCATATCAACAACACGCCTAACAACACTTTGTTCCCTTAAATCACCTATTACAAAATCATCAGCATAAGTAGGTGCATAAGGGGGATACTTCAAATCAACACCCCTTACCCAAAACCCTTCGTTTTTTAACTTTCTAACTAAATGAGCACCAATAAAGCCACCAGCACCACAAACTAAAGCACTTTTACCCTCACCAACTCTACTACCGTCTTCGAATCTAGGCTCTAACGTACTTAGGCTCATTCCTTTGGGGTCTACCATAATAAGTCACCTCTATAACTTTTAATCATAGTTAATCACCATATTTTAAAGTTATCTGCTCTATTTACCTTACTG
>CAZGMM010000211.1:0-2093 GCA_964526845.1 uncultured Halanaerobiales bacterium
TTTATTCAATATTAATTAAAATCTAAAAGTGATACAAATAAAATGGAGGGTTAAAATGTCCAATAAAAATAAGATGCATTCTATTTGTGCAAAATGTGATATAAAGTCATGCAGCATTGACTCTAATGATTATCCTGAATGGTGTCTGCAGGGTAAAGGGAATTGGTTAGCTGATGCATTAAAAGAATATGAAAAAGAAGAGAACATGAAGTTATATAAAACAGCTGCACATATTGAGACCACAGGTTATAAAAAATGGCCCCGTTTAAAAGAAATTGCCGAATATGCAATAGCGGCTGATTTTAAAAATATTGGAATTGCCTTTTGTATAGGCCTAGAAAAAGAAGCTAAGATTGCTACAGAATATTTCGAAGGAAGGGGATTAGAAGTAAATTCAGCAGTATGCAGCTGTGGAAGTATTGATAAAGCAGACCTGGATATACCACCTGAAGATAGATTTTCACCGGAAGGCTTTGAAGCTGGTTGTAATCCAATTGGTCAGGCAAACTTACTGGCTGAATGTGAAACAGATTTTAATGTGGTATTAGGTCTGTGTGTTGGTCACGACAGCCTGTTTTTCAAACATTCCAAAGCGCCTAGCACTGTTTTGGCAGTAAAAGATAGAGTATTAGGCCATAATCCTTTAGTGGCTGTTTATCAAGCTGATAGTTATTACAGTCATCTATATGAAAGTGAAGAAAACTAAATTTTAATAAAATATTAATTATAAATGTGGTTAAAAATTAAATTCGACTTCATGTTGGAATTTAAAAAGTTATATTAAATATAGAATGCCGGGCAATGCCCGGCATTTTCATTTTAACTTACATATTAATTTAATTTGAAGGTAGGAGTTTTTTCCTTATCCTCGGCAGCTTCAATTAATTCCTTAGTTCTAGCTACATCATCTTCATCAAATTGACTTAGATCTCCATCGTTTTCTAAAGCTTCATAAATTTTGTCGAAGGTTAAATAATCAACACCAAGATCTTTTTCATCACGGTCGGTTTCACTTCCAATTAAACCTCCACTGGGGTCACGATTTATAATTTCTTCTGGAACGCCTACCTGTTCAGATAATTCCCAAACTTTGGTTTTAGTTAGATCTCCGAGAGGTCTCATATCAGTAGCCTCATCACCATGTAATGTATAATAACCGGATAAGATTTCACTCTTATTACTGGTACCCATAACTACATAGTTTAATTTTTCAGCTATATAATAAAGGGTTAACATTCTTAAGCGGGTCTGAATATTCTGTTCAGCCGGATCACTTGATGGTATTTTTGATTGAGGGCAGAATTCTCTTTCTGACTTAGTGATATCGATATCATGAAAGGTTTCTTCAACCTTATCATTTATTTCTTCTAAATTAACTGTCATGGTTTCAATGTCAAATTCATCTGCTAGCATATTAGCGTATTCAATGTCTTTAGATATAGTTCCACTGGCTGGTAGTAATACTCCCAGTAAATCATCTCCAAAAGCCTCTTTACAGAGGGCCGCTACCAGGGAAGAATCAATACCACCACTTAGTCCAACAACAACTCCTTCAGCCTCTCTTTTGTCTACTTGTTCTTTCATCCATTCCTTAATTTCTTCTCCTAGATTTTCATCAATCATTATTTTACTATTACCTCCTCGAGGTTGAGTAATAAAATGCATCATTGACGAAACCATCAAGATTATAAAAAAGCTAGGGGGTTTTGTCAAGTTATAGAGTAAATTAATAGCATTAAATAAAAGCTATAATTAATTTATCTAAATTATTTTGAAGATCATCGTTATTATTATAGGAATGATAGGCAATATAAAAAAATGCAAAAAAAATAAATAAAAAATTTTATCTATTGAAATTTTTTGAAAATTTAAACTTACAGTAAACATCTTAGTTGCTGTTGACTTCTAATTTCTTCTATGTTATTATCGTAATATAAAAAATTTTATTTATCATACTTATAAGCATTAATATTATTATTTTCATTACATTGTTAAATAATATACAAATATTCTATATGTATCTGAAATTATCACAAGTATTTATTAGAAGGGAGTAGTCAGATGATTTCTTACATAGCAAGAAGATTGATATT
>CAZGMM010000212.1:0-2037 GCA_964526845.1 uncultured Halanaerobiales bacterium
TTATCATGTAATTAACTACTATTTTAGAAGGAGTCATGAATTAATCAGGTTAAGTTGTATTATTTTAAGAAATCCAGAAATATTCTTGCTAATCCAAGAAATGCAAAGAACCCAAATACATCTGTTATAGTTGTTATAAAAATAGCAGAAGCAAGGGCTGGATCGATTCCCAATAATTTTAATCCCATTGGAACTATATATCCTGATAAACATGCCATGAATAAATTTAAAATCATGGATAGAAATATTATAATTCCTAAATAGGGATTCCCATAAAATATAAAAAGAATAATACCAGTTATTAGCCCTAGTGCAACTCCATTAATTATCCCGAGAGATGCTTCTTTTATTGCTATTTTCCACCCCTTTGTTCTTTTAATCTCCCCCAGAGCGATTCCCCGGATTACTACTGATAAAGTTTGGGTCCCAGCATTACCTCCCATCCCGGCCACTATTGGCATAGCAGCGGCGAGGGCCACAACCTGTGCAATCACATCCTCAAACAATCCGACAGTAAATGCAGCCAAAAAAGCTGTTCCTAAATTTACAAACAGCCAGGGGAGTCTACTTCTAACAGATTTCAATAAAGGGTTATTAACACTTTCGCCTTCATATACACCAACCATTTTAAACATGTCTTCAGTGGCTTCTTCCCGAATTACATCAATAATATCATCAACAGTAATTATTCCAAGGATATGATTTTTATCATCTACTACTGGAATGGCTATAAGATCATAGCGACTAACCAAACGAGCAACTATTTCTTGATCAGTATCGGGTTTTACTGATATCAGATCTTTTTGCATTATATTTTTTAGTCTAAATTCCGGACGAGCAGATAATAATGTCCGAAGCGAAAGGACACCAGTCAAACGATCTGCTTGATTAACAATATATAAATAATAAACAGTCTCAATCTCTTCTTGAGTTTGAACTATTTCTATGGCTTCCTGAACTGAGGTTTCTTCATTCATTTTCAAAGGTAAGGTAACCATTATACCTCCAGCAGAATCTGGAGGATATTTTAATAATTCATCTATTTCACTGGATTCCCTGGCATTCATAAGTTCTATAACTTCCTGTTCTATTTTATCGGGAAGTTTATCAAGCACATCGGCTTGATCATCACCCGGCAACTCTACTACTATCTCTTTAATCTTATTTGTCTCGTAGGTATCTATTAATTCGTGAAAAATATCTACATCAAGTTCTGCAATCAGCTCTGCTTTGTATTGGACATTTTCTATTAAATTAAAGAGTTCTTTCCTTTCAAAATTGGTAAATGACCTTAATATCATAGCAAGATCTATAGGACGTGTTTTTTTGAGCATTTTTTTTATTGCACTTGTAGCTTTATGCCTTAGTAAACGTCGATAAGAAGATAGTAATACTTCGTATTCTCTTTCTAACATTTTCGGGTTACCTTTTCTAAATCTTTTCCAGTAAAATGTTTATTTCACTATTTTTCCAAGCGCCAAAACTTTTATTTATTGAATTTAGGTTGAGACTTCATCAAAAAATAAATATCCGAGACTTGAAAAGCCAAGATTATAATATTTTACAGTGTCATCTAATTCAATTGACGCCGGTTCAATAAATTTAACATTCATCTATTTATACCGTTTTACTATTTCACCTAAAGGAATAGTATCTACTTTTCCTTCTTTTAATGCCTGATATCTTTTTTCTGATTCCTCAGCCAATATTTTTTCTATTTCTTTATCAGGTTTATCAAGACTTTGTGTTAATTGTTCAATTAGCTGAAGTCTTTCTGCAGTTCTTAATTGTAAAGCCTCTTTTAATATTGTTTTTGTATCCATTTATATTCTCCTTAAATAACAGTAATTAATTATTATCAATTATCAACTATCTGCAATATACAAAAGCAGTTTATATTATTCAATAAGTAATAATTTAGATTTAGCCAGTTTAATTTAAAACTTTATTATTTGGAGTATTATCTTGTTAATATTTAGACATAACAAGCCAAGTTTCACCGACATCGTATCGGTTTTACTATGAAAATTCGAAAAT
>CAZGMM010000213.1:0-1999 GCA_964526845.1 uncultured Halanaerobiales bacterium
GCAACTTTCTGCTCAAATTCTTTAATAAATTTTCCACCAGTCGTTACCCACCCAGTTTCAATACATTCTTCAATATTATCCAAAATATCTTTTGATAAATTAGGTACAGACAAAGGAATATCTAAATCCATTAATGCTATCCTTCTTTTTTATTATCCACTTCTTGATAATTAGGTACTAACTCTTTGAGTTTCGTTTTAACTTGTTCTCTATCTATATTTTCAGCTGCTTCTTTCAGTTCTATTAGCTCAGAATTAAGGTTAATTTGACTATTTTTAATTTCACTAATATAAATTTTATCATTTTGTGTCTTCATACAGGAGTCAATATCATACATTAATTCCTCATGTAATTTTTCTCCTGGTCTCAATCCAGTAATTTCGATATCCACGTCTTTGCCTAACTCTAAGCCAGACAGTTTTATCAGTCTCTTTGCGAGATCCATTATTTTTACTGGTTCCCCCATATCAAGTACAAAGACTTCTCCCCCGTCCCCAATATATCCCGCTTCTAGAACTAATTGTGCAGCCTCCGGAATTGTCATAAAATACCTGGACACATCTTCGTGAGTTACAGTGATATCTCTACCTTCTTCAAGTAATGATTTAAATAAAGGTACAACACTACCATCACTACCCAGTACATTACCAAATCTTACAGCCATATAGGAAGTTAACGATTCATTATTTTTATTTTCTAATAATAACTCAGATAGTCTTTTTGTTGCCCCCATTATATTAGTGGGATTTACTGCTTTGTCCGTAGAAATCAGAACAAATCTATTAACATCATTCTCATCTGATAGTTCTAATAGATTATTAGTTCCAAAAACATTATTTTTAACAGCTTCCTCAATATGTTTTTCCATTAAAGGTACATGTTTATGGGCTGCAGCATGGAAGACTATATCTGGATTGTAAACATTAAAAACATGCTCAACCTTTTCTTTTTCTCTAATATTACATATCTCAAGTTCAACATCTAATTTTTCAAAATGTCTCTGTAAAAATAACTTAAGAAAGTACAAATTATTTTCATTAATATCTAAAATAATTATTTTATCAGGCTTATATTTTGCTATTTGCTTAGATATTTCCCTCCCAATTGATCCAGCTGCTCCAGTTACTAATATAGTTTGACCGTATATATATTCTTCTATACTCTTTTTATTAATATTCGTACTTTCTCGTCCTAACAAATCATCTACTGTAATTTCTCTAAGTTGCTTTGTAAAAGATTCGTCAATAAATAAATCTTCAAAAGAAGGTAGAGTTTCAATTTCAACTTCATATTGTCTGGCGGTTTTATAAATTCTATTAATAGTGTCATGGTCTATTGATGTTGTAGAAATAATAATTTCATCTATATCATACTCATTGATATAAGAATCAATATTACTATGATCACCTAATACTTCATATCCCTTAATTTTTTTACCGTGCTTTTCTTCATCAGCATCTAAGAATCCTATAATATTATAGTCAAAATTATCTTCATCTTTCAATATTTCTTTCAATAAATGTTCACCGGCACTACCTGCACCAATTAATATAAGATTTGTCATTGTATATCCCGTTACTTCAAATATTTATTTTTTTTGATTAGTATTTTTTTCATATAAAACCTTTTCTGTATTTGGCTCCATTTCAATTAAAATTAATTTCAGAACTGTATTTCTGGGACCATTTCCAAGCAGAATCTATTATTGATTCAATATCCTTAATCTTAGGCGACCAATTTAAGTGTTTTTTAATTTTAGAATTATCAGCAATTAAAACCGCCGGATCTCCTTTCCTCCTATCACTTTCAATTCTATTTATATTTTTATTTGAAACTTTTTCAACTGTATCTATTATTTCCTTTACAGAATAACCTTTCCCGTTACCTAAATTAAATGTTTCCGAACCGCCCCCTTCTAATAGGTATTCCATAGACATTACGTGAGCTCTACCAAGATCATTAACATGAATATAATCCCTTACACAGGTACCATCTTTAG
>CAZGMM010000214.1:0-1943 GCA_964526845.1 uncultured Halanaerobiales bacterium
ACTATTATTCCTGTTTTTAGATTGTTATTTTCTGGATTTAGCCGAGAATCCTCTTTATATTTATAGTCTAATTTATTTAAAAATATCTTTGGCTGTTTTTAAATAAATATTATAGTCTTCTTCACTAAACAGTATCATGCGGACTTCCTTAAATTGTTCATTGTTTTGGAGATAGTCCTTAATTGTATTTAAGGCAATTTCAGCTGCCCTGGCCGTCGGAAAACCATAGGCACCGGTACTTATGGAAGGAAAGCACACCGTTTGATATGAGTTTTCTTCTGCCACAATTAAGCTATTTTTATAGGCGTTTTCTAATAATTCTTCTTCCTTAGAATCTCCACCATTCCAAATTGGTCCCACGGTGTGAATAACACCTTCTGCCTCTAATTTACCGGCTGTAGTTACGACAGCTTTACCGGTGGGGAGTTTGCCCTGTCTTTCCCTTATTTCTTTACATTCTTCTAGGATTTCTGGTCCCCCGGCTCTATGAATTGCTCCATCTACACCACCGCCTCCCATCAGTGAGGAGTTGGCAGCATTGACAATTCCATCACAGTCTTCTTCTGTAATATCTCCCTGTTTTAAAACAACCTGAGTCTGATTCACTTTAAATTTTTCCATGTAATCACCCCAGTTGTGAGAGAATCTAGCCCCTGCTTAACAGGGGCGTTCTCTTTATTATTTCTGAAGGTTCATAGGTTGACCACAACAGACTAATTCGCCTCCACCGACTTCTTTAACTTCTACCACATTACCACAGACTCCACATTTGTAAACTTCTCCTTTTTTCTTTACATTCACTATTTTTAGCCTCCTTTTTAATAGTTCTCACTACTTCTTTTATATACTTTCAATAGTTCATGTGCTCCCAAGAAAATACCAGCGGAACCTAATACATAAAGCCAATCTACGAATGTTATACCTGCAAAGCCTAGATATTGATTGATAAAGGGTGTATAGATTGCTGTTACTATCATCAAGATTGACAGGATCATTGAATAAACCATCTTTTTATTGGATAAAATGTTCTTATTAAAGAAAGTGACCTTTTCATACCTTCGCGACATGATGTTTGTTAGCTGTGTAAAAGCAATTGTCAAATATGTGATCGTAGTTGCCCTGGCATATAGAGGGTGTGTAATTGTCATATCCATGATACCCATTCTACTGCTGAATAGATAGTAGTTTAAAAAAGCTAAGCCTCCCATCAAAAGACCGAAGAAGGCAATTTCAGAAAATGACCTCTTATTTACAATATGCTCATCCTTATCTCTTGGTGGTGACTTCATTATATCTTTAGAAGGTGGATCAAAAGTAAAGGCGGTCAACGGTAAAATCTCAGCTAAAAGGTCAATAGCTAGAATTTGAATCGCCAAGATGGGTACCGGTAAATTAAATAATGAGACACCCAGTAATCCCAATAGTACAACTGCCAACTCTCCGCCATTACTGGTTAAAGAGGCGACAACAGTTTTCTTTAGATTGTTATAGATATTTCTGCCTTCTTTAATAGCGTAAACTAAGGTTGGAAAACTATCATCTAATAGAATCAATTCAGCCGCCTGTTTGGAGACATCAGTCCCCATTCCACCCATTGCTACTCCAATATGGGCACTCTTTAAGGCGGGTGCATCATTTACACCATCACCGGTAACAGCTACTATCTTCTGCTGATCTTTAAGGTTCTTAACGATCCTTAACTTGTGTTCCGGCGAGACCCGGGAAAAGATAAGACTTTCATTTTCATCCATCAATGTCTTTAATTCTTCATCGGTTAGGTTTTCAAATTCTTTTCCCGTAACTACTTCGACATTTTCTTCAGGTTTGACCAGATTTATTTCTTTACCAATTGCTTTCGCAGTTGTAGCGTGGTCGCCTGTCATGATATAGGTATTAATCTTAGCTGCATGGGCCTGTTCAATTGATTCTCTTACACCTTCTTT
>CAZGMM010000215.1:0-1884 GCA_964526845.1 uncultured Halanaerobiales bacterium
AAGCTGTAATTCAAAAAAGATTTAAAAAATTAATAGCACATTACGGTTTTAAACCCATATTTTGTAATATTCGTGCTGGTTGGGAGAAAGGTGCGGTCGAGAACCTGGTCTCAATTGCTAGAAATATTGCTTTAACTCCTATGCCCCGGGTAAAAGATTTTAAAGAACTACAGCAGGTAGTTACCGGAAGATGTGTCCAGTATTGTGATCACCATAAGCGAAAATATTATCCGGAGAGTATAAAAGTTATGTTAAAAAAAGAACAAAAACATCTCCTGACTTTACCGGCAGTGCCTATGGATCCAGCTAAAATAGTTACTGCCAGGGTTCATCATGATCTTACACTACACTATAAAAAGGTTAAATATTCCGTCCCTGCTTCTTTAGCCGGGAGGGAAGTTACCCTGAAAGTAGATCCATTTAATGTTTGTATCTGGCACAAGGGTGAGATGATTTATGAACATAAAAAGGGTGAAAATGAGTATGACCATCAGTATATTCCACAACATTATCTGGAAATCCTGGCAAGAAAGCCCCGGGCTATTGAAAATGCTCTACCCTTAAAAAAAGGGGTTATGCCACCGGAATTGATTAAATTTAAAGAACTCTGTCCGGAAAATAATATAAATGAACAACTGGTATCTATCCTTAAATTGGGCCAAAAGATACCCAGAGAGGATCTCTTATGGGCAGTTAAGATGGCCAACCAGAGTGGTAATCCCAACTTCAATCTGGTTTCTTTTTATCTGGATATTCAAAGTGAACCAGAACCTGTTTTAGACAAAGAAAATGAGTATCCCAAAGCTAACAAAGACCCGGATTTAAATCAATATGACGCCATTATGAGAGGTGGTAAACAAGATAATGAAGACAGCTGAAGAAATCAAACAAATTGCAGGTGAATTAAAACTTCCCCTGCTAACAGATTATGAGTCTTATATTAAACCAACCAAAGCTTTTGAAGAAAAACTGTTAACACTTTTAGAAAAACAACTGGCCGAAAGGGAACAAAATAGTATTGAACGTAGAATTAGAAGGGCTAAATTCCCCTTTATTAAAACCTTAGATACTTTTGAATTTGATAAAAAAAGACTCCCGGATTTAAAAGAAGAAGATGTGAGAGAATTAGCTAAATGTGATTATATTGAAAAAAAACGTAATGTAATTGCAGTTGGTAATCCTGGGACTGGTAAAACCCATATCTGTATAGCTTTAGGAATTGAAGCTATAAAAAACAAAGTAAATGTTTTATTTAAAAAAGCTGCTGATCTGGTAAATGAAATGAGTCGGGCTCAACAGGAACAGGAACTAGATAAATATTTGAAAAAAATCAATAAGTTCCCAGTATTAGTTGTTGATGAAATGGGTTACCTCTCCTTTAATGCCAAGGATTCCAGTTTATTGTTTCAAATCATTGCTCAAAGATATGAAACCAAAACCACTATCATTACAACTAATCTTCATTTTTCTGAATGGGGAGACTTTCTTGAAGATAAAAAATTAATTACTGCCATTATTGATAGACTATCACATAAAACAAAATTTTTAAATATGTTTGGAGATAGTTATCGTTTAATGGAAGCTGAATCTTTTATTGAAAATGATTAGTGATGATCTTTGAAAATCAAATATTGATATTATTAAAAGCTGGTCTGAAGGAATTCCTTCATAATCAGCTTTTTAGCTTTAATGGGAGTAAAAAAACAAATGTTGAAGTAATAGGTAGCAAAACCTGATTTTTTATGAGATAATGTAGTGAGGAAAGGTAATCATTACCATCAGGCTAAAAATTTCATATTGAAAGTGTTGATTTGGAAGGTTTCAAAGTGGCTCAATTCAACAGACCGATTTTTCTTAAAATCGTAAACCTGAGCGGATCTCTTT
>CAZGMM010000216.1:0-1874 GCA_964526845.1 uncultured Halanaerobiales bacterium
TTGTATTGACAAAATCCAAAAAGAAAGCAAATAGGGCACTGGAAGTAATCAAAGAGATAGTTGAAGATAAATTAAATTTAACATTACATCCAGAGAAAAAGGTGGTAACGAACTTTGGGAAAGGATTTACCTTTCTAGGTTATGAATTTAAATACTGGCAATATAAAAGACCTCGCGAAAAGGCTTTGAAGAGATTCAAAGATAAAGTTAGGGAGGTTACCAGAAGACAACAGCCTTGGAAAGTAGAGAGAATAATTACCAAACTAAATCCAGTAATTAGAGGATGGGGTAATTACTTATCTAAAGGTGATGTCAAGAAATTATATGAGAAATTAGATAGCTGGATTAGGATGCGGATACGTGCTTTTATGGAATCAAAGAAAGCACATATAAATCAAAACAAAAGAATCCCTAATGCCTTATTGAGGCAGAAGGGATTAAAATCACTACTTACAATATTGTCCTTGCAGAAATAAAATATACATCTGTAGCAATACAGAGAAGATAACTTATTCCCTGTAAAGGGGCAACAGTAACGGTAAGCTGTTTACGGGAGAACCGTACGCGCAGTTTGACGAGGGGTCCCAGCTGAAAGGCTGGTCCTACTCTATTTCAATAATATTATATCTAAAAAAATTATCAAGTAATAAATAAGGTATTATGAGTAAAAGGAGATAAGTTATTAGTATACTTAACTTACTAGCAAAAACTACTTTATCTATTGTTTTTTAATAAAAACCAATAATTTTTATTATTTTGAACACTAGTTATAATATTAGGACAAAAATTAGAAAGTTTTTAGTTTATCTTTCACCTAATTATTACAAATTACTTCCAACCAATACAAATAAATTCTTTGAATATAAATATTATCATAATATATTCAAAAAAATCTTAGAATTACAATTTTATTTGATTTTAACATTAATTACCTATATAATATACATGTGAAATTTTCCCCTGTAAATAATACATATTAATTGTTGATGGAAAGCCATATGCGGTAAAAGCTGCATGTATGGTTTAGACCGGCTGAAATCTTAATTGATAGGCACGGAATGTATTAATAAAGAATGGTAGTTTTGAAAAAGCTGATTTTTCTCAATGGTCTGTTATAGGTGATTCAGATAATCATAGGATTGTTAGTTCTTATCAAAGCACCTATGATGGTGTTATTGATTACTCAGCAGTAGAAGGTAGTCTTTTTGCCAAACTGAATGGAAGTACTGAAGGAGTATATCAAAAAATTACTCGACAATTAGATCTATATGCTGGGCAAAAGCTCTCAGGATACTCAGCCTTTGATAGTTATGAAGTAAATAATCAGTATGACGATCATGCGGTGGTGAAAATAATAAGAGATGGATATGAAAAGATAGTGTGGCAGATCAGTGTATCGGAGCTTGAAAGTGCAGGTCAGACAGACTGGAAAAATTGGGAGTGGACTGCTCCTTCAGATGGTCAATATACTTTAGAGATAGGTGTAAAAAATATAGGAGAAAGCGGAAGTGATAGTTCATTACTGATAGATGATATAAAGGTTGAGTAATAATTAAAATTTATAATAAAAAGAGATATAATAAAAGAAACACCCGTCAATATGAGATCAGTTTATTGGCGGGTGTTTAATCTACTTTTGAGATATTTTAAATTAAGGTTCTTCTCGTAAACCGTTGGTAGAAAAAAAGGACATTGACAAAAAACCTCCAATAATTTAAATAGAGAAAACTACAAAATTAGGAGGTCTTGCCAATGTCCAGTTATAGTATAACATCTTTATTCCCCTTTCGTCGAGTCAAAATTAAGAATTTCTTTAAAATTAAACATTGCAAGTTATAATGCACGGTTTTTCTTTAGAACTATATCTTTATATT
>CAZGMM010000217.1:0-1836 GCA_964526845.1 uncultured Halanaerobiales bacterium
TGGTCTGTAAAATACCAAAGGGAAATAGCGATAATCAGTTTCAATAATTGCGCTATAACTATTCCTAAGACCATTCCTGACGCTATTGGTTGTTGCGAATATAAAATTCCAAAGATTTGCGGAATACTTTCAGTAATAGACTCGACTAAAAAGTAGACAGCCAGTATTTTTAAAAATATTTTTGATATTTCTCGCATTAATACTCCCTCCCTTAATTTCACTTAGTATATTGCCATATATTCTCATTTTTATTCATAAATACTACTATACTTTAAATATCTTAGGCCATATCGTCTAACGGCTGGCGCGGGTTTGCGAAGTGGCGCGAAGCGCATTTGGCCTATCTATATTATATCTGACCTTATACGAAATTCAAAGAATTTCCTTAACTTTAAATTGAAAATAACTAACTAACTATAATTAACAGGATAAAGATAGCCGGGGCCAGCCAGTTCAGCACAGAGAGCTGTGGAATAGATTGTATTGGAAATATAAAAGAAATTAGATCTAAGCATAAATTACCCTGTCACTGTTGGCTTCATACACTATCATTAGGACTTAAGCCGATGTTTGTTTTCTCCTTCTGCTCACCCATTTCGTCTGTGAGTGCCACAATATCTCGACCTTATCTTTCATGCTACAGCACAGGTAGGACTTTCACCTACTATCAGTGTAATTTTCGGAACACACAAAATAAAGGAGAAACCCTAAAAACACTTCAGGGTTTCTCCTTCTATTTATATAAATAATTTTTATACACTACTCATGATACGGTTCACCGCTCATAATCTTAAAGCTTTTTTTATTAAAGTGCAACAATTTAATTGTAAATTATTTAAGCTTTGGGGACGGGGGTTTAGCTATCGCTCCCCCCTTACTCCGAATCCAAAAAACCCCAATTTCTACTTCGTCTTGCTAAGGCGAAAACCGAGGTCAAAGTTACAATGTTCTGGGCTTATGCGATTACTATATTTACTTACCTCACACACACGAGCAGCACTGCACCAATCACCACCGAGGGTAACCAAATCATTCGTCCAATCAGATACATTACCACTCATATCATAGATACCAAGTTCATTTGCTTTCTTTTTTCCTATAGATTTTGTCATAGGATTATTTTTCAGAAATTTAGTGGTAGCTTTAGATCTTGGGTCATTCTCTTCTAGAAATTCCATGAATTTATTATAATTTGAGTTCCCTTTATACCAACCTACTTCATTTAAATCATCACTACCTGCATAAGTCGTTACCTCTCCATTTTTTCCTCCACAAGCTGCATATTCCCACTCATCTTTTGTCGGTAGTCGATAACCATTTGCTTCTTCATTCCAGTTTACTGTTGCATTTATTATTCTATTTCCACTGAAGAAGAAAAAATAACTATTATATTCTATATCACTTATCTCATAATACTTTTCTAATCCTTCTGCCGCGCTTAACTCATTACAATATTTCATTGCATCAAACAAAGTTACTGTTTCTACTGGATGATCTGGGTTACCATCAAATACTGAAGGATTAAATCCCATTACTTCTTCAAATTCTGCTTGAGTTACATGATATTTGCCGATGTAAAAGTCTTTTTCTACTGTTATTGAACCATTATTCTCACTTGTCGTTCCTGCTTCTACTAATATCATTTCTGGTACATCAATATCTTCTGCTATATCATCACCACAACCAATCAATCCTAAACTTAAAACTAAAGCTAGCACAGTAATAAACATTTTCTTTGGCATTAATTATCACTCCTGTTATGTTATTTTCTTTTTTAAATAAAATATATGTTGAAACCTTCATCTTATAAAATTTATTTTTTCAATATTAAAATTC
>CAZGMM010000218.1:0-1823 GCA_964526845.1 uncultured Halanaerobiales bacterium
AATTGTATTTAAAAAATACTTGTGAATTCTTAAATCATCTGTTAATTCAGGGTGAAAAGAAGAAACAAGTAGCTTATCCTGTTGTGCCATTACTTTTTTGTCATTAAATGTAGCCAGTATTTTAACGTTTTTTCCCGTTTCGAGAATTTCTGGGGCCCGAATAAATACAGCAGGAAAAGTCTCTTTTCCCATTTCAGGGATTTCAAGATCAGTTTCAAAACTATTAACCTGTCTACCAAAAGAATTTCTTGCTACTGTGATATTCATTAAGTTTAGCAATGGTTGATTAATTCCTGGAATGTTTTTTGATAGCAGTACTAAACCAGCACAGGTACCAAAAACTGCCATCCCCTGGTTAACTCGTTCTTTAATTAAATCCATAAATTTATATTCTACCATAAGTTTGCCGATAGTAGTACTTTCCCCGCCCGGGATAATAAGTCCCTTTAGATTTTTCAGTTGTTTTTTTTTATTAACACATATAGGAGTGCAATTTAGCTTTTGCAGGCTATGATAATGTTCATTTACAGCTCCCTGAAGTGATAAAATTCCGATCTTTGGTATCTTACCACCCACGTTCCTGCATCCTTTCATTTTCTTCAATAGTATCTATATTAATACCTACCATAGCCTCACCAATATTTTCAGAGACTTCAGTCAGGATATCAGGATCATCATAATTAGTAGTAGAACGAACAATTGCTCTGGCTCTTTTTTCAGGGTTATCAGATTTAAAAATACCTGAACCAACGAAGACACCATCAGCACCAAGTCTCACCATTAAAGCAGCATCAGCAGGGGTGGCGATACCACCGGCGGCAAAGTTAATTACCGGGGGTCTTCCTAACTGTTTTACTTTTTTCAGGATATTATAAGGGGCTTCAATTTCTTTAGCATAAGACATCAGTTCATCTTCAGGCATATTTTCAACTTTTTTAATTTGATTCATTACAGTTCTCATATGCTTTACAGCTTCAACTACATTTCCGGTACCAGCTTCTCCTTTTGTTCTGATCATAGCTGCACCTTCACCGATCCTGCGGAGAGCCTCACCAAGATTTCTACATCCACAAACAAATGGAATATCAAAATCATGTTTATTAATATGATAACTGTTATCAGCTGGAGTAAGTACTTCACTTTCATCAATATAATCAACTTTTAAGGATTGAAGGATATCTGCTTCTACAAAATGACCTATTCTCGCTTTAGCCATTACCGGGATTGTAACAGTCTCCATTATTTTCTTGATAACTGCTGGATCAGCCATTCTGGCCACCCCACCGGCTGCTCTAATATCAGCAGGTACCCGTTCCAGAGCCATGACTGCTACCGCCCCGGCTTCTTCTGCTATTTCCGCCTGTTCCGGAGTAGTTACATCCATAATTACTCCACCCTGTAACATTTCTGCTAAACCTTTTTTTACTTTCCATGTACCTTTTTCTTCTGACATAATTATTCATCCCTTTCTTAGATTTGCAATAAGGAAAGCCCTGGAATTACTTCCAGGGCTAGTTATAGGTAGGAACACTAAACTAATGATAAAGAATGTATACTGGATATAACTCCTATATACAGGAGAAAATATCGTTTAATATACAATGAATTTTATCATTAATTGTGCTTTCGCCCAATCAGACTGTACTGTCGGTTCTGGAATCTCACCAGATCAACCGCTGAGGCTGATGGACTAATCCTCTAAGAAGAGGCATTACCACCGGTTGGGAATTTCACCCAGCCCCGAAAGCAAATCATATAATTTTTTAATATTAATTTTATTTTATAGTCTCTACTAAAATTTGTCAAGAACTATAATAAAGGAG
>CAZGMM010000219.1:0-1723 GCA_964526845.1 uncultured Halanaerobiales bacterium
AAATTTATGCGTGCTGTAATTGGTACAAATTCAGTAGATCATTGTGCAAGACTCTGCCATGCCTCAACTGTTGCTGGTTTGGCCAAAGCCTTTGGCTCAGGAGCAATGACAAATTCTATTGGTGAGATTGAAGGATCAGATCTAATATTTATTACAGGTTCAAATCCAACAGAAAATCATCCAGTGATCGGAAGTAAGATCAAAAAGGCATATAAAAATGGTACCAAAATAATAGTTGCTGATCCAAGAGAAATAGAATTTTCTCCATTGGCAGAAGTTAATATTAAACAAAAACCAGGTACAGATGTAGCCTTATTAAATGGTTTAATGCATGTGATTATAAAAGAAGATTTACATGATAAAGATTATATTGAGAAAAGAACTGAAAACTTTAATATAATTAAAGAAATTGTATCAGATTATACTCCATATAAAGTAGAAAAAATTACTGGTGTAAAAAAAGAAGATATTATTAAGGCGGCTAGAATTTTTGCAAAAGCTGATAAAGCAGCAATTTATTTTGCTATGGGTATAACCCAACATAGAACTGGTACTGACAATGTATTATCAATTGCAAATTTAGCAATGTTAACCGGTAATGTAGGTTTTGAAAGTACTGGTGTAAATCCTTTAAGAGGTCAAAACAATGTTCAGGGTGCTTGTGACTTGGGCGCTCTCTCAAATGTATATCCTGGTTATCAATCAGTGGAGGATGAAGAGATAAATAAGAAGTTTAGAGATTACTGGGATGTTGAATATCTGTCAAGAGAAATAGGACTGACTGTAGTAGAAATCTTTAATGCAATTAATGAAGAAAAACTAAAAGGACTATATATTATGGGCGAAAATCCAGTTATTTCTGATCCTGATCAAACACATATCCAAGAGGCTTTAGAAAAAGTGGGATTTTTAGTTGTTCAGGATATATTTTTAACTGAAACTGCACAGTATGCTGATGTTGTGTTACCTGCCGCTAGTTTTGCTGAAAAGAATGGTACATTTACAAATACTGAACGAAGAATACAAAAAGTAAATAAAGCAGTTAAACCTCCAGGAGAAGCCAAACCAGATTGGCAAATCATAACTGAAATAGCAAAAAGAATGGGTTATGAAATGTCATATAATAATACTGCAGAGATAATGGAAGAAATTGCCGATCTTTCTTTAATATATGGTGGAATTTATCATGAAAGATTAGGAGATAAAGGGCTACAATGGCCTTGTAAAGATAGAGACGATCCTGGAACAAGGTATTTACACAAAGGAGAATTTGCAAGAGGCAAAGGTAAATTTCATGCAGTCTCTTATATACCTCCAGCAGAAGAAGTGGATGATAAATACCCTTATATAATGATGACAGGTAGAATGTTATACCATTTCCATACTGGAACAATGACTAGAAATTCAGAGTCTATAGATAGACATTCACCAGATGCTTATATTGAAATTAACGAAAATGATGCCAAGAAATTAGGAATAAAAGATAGAGATAGGATAAAGGTTACATCTAGACGTGGCCAGGTTGAAACATATGCAAAAGTTGGAAGTAGAGTTAGTAGTGGACAGGCCTTTATGCCATTTCATTATGCAGAAAGCCCTGCAAATAGACTTACTAACCCTGTTTTAGATGAAGAGGCAAAAATACCTGAACTTAAGATAACAGCAGTTAGTATTAAAAAAGCATGAAAAAGGTGATTAATATGAATGCTATTGTGCTTGCAGG
>CAZGMM010000220.1:0-1699 GCA_964526845.1 uncultured Halanaerobiales bacterium
TATTAAATCAACTCATAAAATGAATCTTTACCCAGATGTTTACAATATTGTTTTACCTTTTCTTTTAAGTTTCCTCCATCCAAAAGTATCCAGTCATCAATTCCTCCCCGAAAACAGTATCTTTCCACTTCAAAAATTCTTTCTGTTTTATCAACTAAAATAAATCTTAACATAGGGCTAAAAGTTAAATATTTTCTGAATTTCTTTTCATCATAAAATGGTCCTATAAATTCTTTTAATGAATCAGTCGAATCCTGAGCTATATATATGGTTATTTTTTCTCCTTTCACATATACTCGAAAATATTTAATATCTGAATATTTTTTTACACTATTTTCAATTAAAGATATTTCTTCATCAGATATTAATTCTGGAGTTTCTTTTACCAAATATACATTGCCATTCGGTTTCTCATCTATTTCATATCCTTCAGGTATGGAATCAGCAAGTTCTCCTTTACCTTTGCTTTTACTAAAATAATACCTCCAATTTCCTTTTTTAGTTTTCTTTTTGATCAAATAATATATATCACCATAATAATTTTTGTAAGTAACAGGCATAAAAAACATCTCCTAAGTTTTCGTGTTGGCAAAACATCACTTCAGTTTTCTTTCAAAATAGCAACTTTATTAAGTTGAGTAAACACTTCTTTTTATTAATTTAAATTTACCGGAAGAATCGGTATCTTCAATGTTTTTAACTTCTTTTATCCTGAAATTAACATTTTGCAGGTTTTTATTTCGGAGTATTCTTGTTAATTCTTTTTTTATTTTTATCATAACATCCTTGTTTTTACTTCTCTTTTCAATAACTACCTTAAAAACAAAAGAAGTTTCACTCGTCTGTATCACCTGGTATTTCTTCAAACCTCTGACATAGAATTCTACAAATATCATGGGATGAATAAACTCTTTTTTTCCAGCCTGATTTTTAAACCACAATATAGCCTCCTGGCGTCCGATAATTTCTTTTACCCTGGTAAAGGGCCATCTATCCTCATTTTCCCGTTCATTTACCGATACCAGTAAATCAGACATTCGATAGCGTATGAGGGGTTGGGTATAATTATAGAGATTGGTTAGGTAATATCCCTCTTCCGCAGTTTTAATATAATTAGCATCATCAAAAATATATAAATGATTAAACTCCTCTTTTTTTACCCCGATTACCAGGGACTCCGAAGCAGCATAATGATTAACAAGAGAGGTATCCCAGGTCTTTTTAATAAATTTTCTGGTTTCTGCTGTCAGCGGTTCACCCCCGCAAATTACCACTTCCGGTGATATATCTATCTTACCAGCTCTCTGCATTTCAGCCAGAATCCTGACCCCGAAAGGATAGCCTGTAAGATTATGAGGACGGCATTCATTTAACCTGTGACAATAATCTTCTAAAGGATGATTAATATTAATTACCAGATACTGTTTATAGAAATATTCTTCCAGGGTATTAACAGGGCTTAAAAAAAGGCTGACACCAGCATAATGACCATCTGTTGCTCCAATAAAAGCATATCTTTTTCTCTTAATACCAAAATTAGTAAATAATCTCAGGGAAAGAGCCTTGATAAAATCCCATTCCTTTGAGTTATAAAGAAAATATCCAATTTGGCCTGAAGAACCGGAGGTATGGATAACGTGATATTTATTATCAAGCTTACTAATGGGAGAAGGGAAATTTTCAATAAAAGAAGCAATCT
>CAZGMM010000221.1:0-1681 GCA_964526845.1 uncultured Halanaerobiales bacterium
TTATATATTGTTTGGCTTCTTTGATCTTCATATAAATAGGTTCAGCGGTGGTTCTAGTTTTAGAAGACTCAATTGTCATGGTAGGATTTTTATCTAAATACTCTCTTTTTTGTAAGAATTTAAAGAAAGAACGGATTGCATAGAGCTTGCGATTTCGGGTTACTGCACTATTATCATAACTTAATACGATATCGGAAAGAAATTCCGAGACCTCATATTTGGTGATGTCCGTGATCTTGAAATCTTCTTCAAAATCAAATTCATTGGTAAGATATCTATATAAAAGTTTTAGATCATGTTCATATTCTTTAATAGTTAGGGGAGAATAGGCCCTATCTACTTTTAGATATTTCTTAAAACTATCGACTGCTTTCTTGTATGTAAGGTTTTTACTCATAAGTATCAGGCTCCTTAATCATAAGGGTTATTAATTATATAATTTCAATATTGTTTTTATTAATCCTGCTTAATTTAAGTACGTTTACTTTATTTAGAATTTATTATATAATTATTAAAAAGAAATGTAGGGGTGATTTACCATCATTGTCTCCAGGAAGATAAAGACCATATTATACATAATGAGTCCTTTATTTATCGTATTAGGTATTGGACTACTAATTCCAATAATATTTTGTTTTCTTTATCAAGAACCACATATTTATTACCAATCTTTTTATATACCTTCCCTAATATCTTTTGGACTGGGAATTATATTTTCCTTCTTAAAAACGGAAGAGATTAACTTATCATTAACAAATAGTATGTTGATTGTAGGGCTTTCCTGGATTTTCTTCTCTATAATTGGTGGTATACCCTTTATCATAGGCTTGGATAAAAGTTTTATAGATGCGTTTTTTGAAGCAGTCAGCGGTTTTACAACCACCGGGATTACCGTTTTTCAAAATCTTTCTACCATACCACATTCCATTTTAATCTGGCGTAGTCTAATCCAGTGGTTCGGCGGTCTTGGTATTTTAACCTTTTTCCTGTTTATCACATTTAGAAGTGAAGGAGAGTTGTGGCAGCTGTTTACTGCTGAATCTCACAAAATAGATACTTCTCGTCCGGTTCCCAATGTATTTAGGTCAATAAAAATACTCTGGTTAATATATGGTCTGTTTACTGTATTTCAAATTATACTCTTAATTGCAGTTCAGGTAACTCCCTTTGATGCCTTGTTACATGCTTTAACTACTTTATCGACGGGCGGGTTTTCAAATTATGACGCCAGTATCGCCCATTATGCAATAAGTGGGCATCCTTATTATAAAGCGATTGAGTATATAATGATATTCTTTATGTTATTGGGTGGTATTAACTTCTTAATCCACTATAAAGTGCTTAAAGGAGATATAAAAGAAGTATTTACAAACTTTGAAATGAAATATTTTTGGGGAATTATTGGTACAGTGATGTTGCTTATTTTAACGGGAAAGGTGTTCAACCAATCCCTTAATTTCGCTAATCTGGAGATGGTCTTTAGAAAGAGTCTTTTTCAGGTAGTTTCTGTTATGACTACGACAGGCTATGGGACTGAATCTTTAACTTCAAACTTTTTTCCTGCTATAGCCCGGCAGTTATTTCTCTTTCTAATGTTGATCGGTGGATGTGTAGGTTCTACAGCAGGTGGTATCAAGGTTATAAGATTTGCAGTTTTAAATAAATTGTTTGGAAGAGAAAT
>CAZGMM010000222.1:0-1671 GCA_964526845.1 uncultured Halanaerobiales bacterium
GACAGAAAGGAGGAATTATATGGCAAAAACATCCTGTGAATTTAAAGAAGTGGAACTGGCAACTATTCGCAATAACAATTATTTGTCACTGACCACCACTAAAAAAGATGTGGACAGAACAGCTAAGACTATTAGAGATTATGGTCTTTTAACTCCCTTAGTTATTCATCCGGATAAAAAAGGTGGACATGTTGTAATTTCTGGTGAATGTGAACTGGAAGCCTTAAGAAAGATAGGTATTAAAAAAATTGAAGCTGTAGTGGTTGCTTGTACTGATAACATTGAAGCCAACAAATTGTCATTGCTGTTGTCTTCTCTGAGAAAAGAACAATCTCCCATCAGTGAAGGTTTAATGTTAAAGAATTTATTAAAAACGGATAATTACGCTCAGGCTGATATTGCCTATCTAGTCGGAAAATCTGTCAGCTGGGTTAGTAAACGTATTGCTTTGATAGAGCGTCTGGATGATAGTGTATTAAAATTAGTAGCAGCTAAAAAACTATGCTGTCATACTGCTCAGGAAATAGCACGACTACCCCGGTCCATCCAGCATCAATTTGGGATAAAAGTAGTTAAAGATAAGATCCCCAAATCAGCCGTAGAAAAATTAGTGGTCAGTTACAATAATCCAGAAATCCCTAAATCAATTAAACAAACCATAGCTGAAAATCCTAAGGAAGCTTTAGATTTAATGAATGAATTAAAGGTAGACATGAGAAAAACTTCCCGACAGAAAAATAAAGACAGAACAGCAGAAGATAAAATGTTGTCTGCCCTACGTTTGTTATTTAAAGTAATCAGTGAAGTTGAGTTAATTTTAACTGAAGTTGAATTTAAAGACTCCAAAAATTTCAACAAGTATCTAACAAAAGCTTTTCATGTCACTGTCAGGTTTTCCCGGATGATAAAAGCCTATCAAAATGGTTTGTTAGAAAATGAAGAATTTTCCCCGGGGAAAATTGAAAATTAATAAAAAAGAAAGGATAAGATCTGAGTGACAATAAGCATTGATTTATACAAAAGAATTAGAAAACTACATCTGGTAGAAAAAAGAAGTCAGCGTGAAATTTCAAGACTTCTGGGAGTTAGCCGGAATACAGTTCGTAAATATGTTAAGGGTAAGGTCATACCCCCTGAGCACAAACATGTTAAACGCAAATCTTCTTTGAAAAAAGCAGTAGAGCCCTATATTATGGAATGTCTTGAAAAAAACAAAAAACAGCCGAAAAAACAGAGAATGAATGCCAAACATATCTGGAAATTTCTCTGTCAGGAAAAAGGATTTAAAATAGGTAAATCAACGGTGAGACGGTATGTAAGAGAAATCAAAGCTAAAAATCCTGAAATCTTTATTCCTCTCAGTTTTGAACCGGGAGAAGCCATCCAAATTGACTGGGGTGAATCACCCGCCTACATTGGAGGCACAAAAAGAAAAGTTTCCTTTTTTTGTGCTGTCCTGCCCTATAGTTATGGTATTCATGTTTCTGTGTATCCCGATAAAACTATGGAAAGCTTTTATATGGGGCATATTAGAGCTTTTGAGTTTTTTGAAGGGGTACCTCTCAAATGTATTTATGATAATCTTAAAACCGCTGTTTTAAGTGGTGGTGGTAAAAAAGCTGTAATTCAAAAAAGATTTAAAAAATTAATAGCACATTACGGTTTTAAACC
>CAZGMM010000223.1:0-1665 GCA_964526845.1 uncultured Halanaerobiales bacterium
TTTGGTTGGCAGGTACGGAAACATTGGAGTTCCAGGTTTTGTTTGAAGTATAGGTATAGGAATATTTTGCTTCTATTTCAGTTCCCTGCTGTTTAAAGACTACTTTTGTAGTTGGACTGTTACTATTCTCAAAATCTGCATCACCACTATTTACTACCCACTCATCAAAAAAAGCTTCATTTGGCGCCTTGAGCCTATAAATAGGATCCGTATTATTAAAGTTTCCATTCTGATTTAAAAAAACATCATAATCAGTGGATTGCAAGTCGTTGAAACAGTCTGGCTGCGTTAAGATCGATTCATCGGATACATACCAGGGATCATGTATTTGAAGCTGGGCACTGGCATTGGAGGTTATTGTTACTGTCTTTTGTTCTGTGAAATAAGCAATTATATTATTTTGATCTAAAATATCAAACCCAGTCTTCTTTAATAGATATCCCTGGGGATCATTATCCCACATTATATGTTTTTCCCCCTGTAATTCGGACGAATTAGTATGTATATCATAGGGACCATCTAATTCTGCTTCTACAGAATTACCAGAACTAATTTGAGGAAAATCAGTAGTACCGGTGGTTCTTTTATCGTCTAAAGTGAGAGTTCCGCCCAGATTATTTGAAGTATTAAGATCAGCGTTTTTTAAGGTAACTTCTTTTGTATTTGAGTAAATTACCTCTAAAGTCGGTTCATTAAAACTAAAATCATAATAATCATTGTCTACAAAAATCGTACTCCCTATTGCATAGCCCATAACAATGTAATTATAATCCAGATCTGATGATTCAATATCTGCTTGTAAATCATCGATTATATCACCACTTGTAATTGTAGTGGTAAAAGGATCATCTAGACTGCTAAAATTATCATAATCGACTTTGATTTGATCCAATATGGTACCATCAATACATGCATTATAGAAATCTTTGTCTGAACCACTTACTAGCTCAATATCTCTAATAAATACAGTATATTCATCATCCCCACTCCATCCCCCATTAGGATGTGTGTAATTTCTTATATCCATCTTATGATTAATTTTTTCTATTTTAGACCAGGGCTCAAAATGTGAAAGACGTATATACCAACCAACTTGAGATCTAGAGTTCTCTTCACCACTTTCCAGACTCTCGTGTGTCTTTAAATATGGATTGTTTCCACTATTATGTGAGTAATCACTATTGTCATCTTTTGTATAATTTGTATGTCCTGTGGCACTAGTATCATATGAACTGGACGTTGCGGAAAGTGCACCAATTGGTTTTGAAAGAGATGAATTTGAATTATAAAATTCTCTTTCTTCCGGTTTTAGCTCAACAAATTTTCCGGATTTATCCAATTTATGAATAGGGCTGGCATAGACTTTTAATTTATATACGCCAGGGTTAATTCTGAATGTTTTAGTAAACTTAGTACGTTTTGTAACAATTTCTTTTTCGCCAAAAACTAATATTGATTGTATAATTATAATGAATATCAAACATATTTTCTTCATTCTAATACTCCTGAATATTTTCTAAGGTATACGATGTCCTCTAATCACCGGTGCATAAGCCCAGGAGGCTAATGCACATCCGATAACAATAATATCATCTTTTACTTTGCCTGCTTGAGGGAATAAAAAATGGGGACCAAACATATTATAGAATGTATTATCTATATGCC
>CAZGMM010000224.1:0-1610 GCA_964526845.1 uncultured Halanaerobiales bacterium
TGATATTATTTATCAAGATAGTGAATTAAGAGAAAAACAAAAAGAGATAATTAAAGATCTTGTTGAAAATCCAGAAACATATAAAGAAAATAATTTAAAGCTGTTTTTCAAGGGATTAAGAAAAATAAAGAAATATGATATTAAATATCTTTGTACAGGACATGGAGTAGTACTAAAGAATGAAATAAATAATTTTATTAAAGATCTTATTGATCTGGATATTTGTAGTTGATTTATCACGTTCGCCCATAGCATAACATGGGATTGGCGTCATGCCTTCTGTCATAAAGCTTGCAATATTAAGCAGCAAGAAATATTAAGGCAAGCTTTACGCCAGTTCCTGACGGAATCAGGCACGAGCGCAAATCCCAGGGACGTTATATGACATTATAGCAAAAGTTACTGCAGCTAATAAGACCAAGAGAAAGGGTTTGGGCACCGCAGGATGATATTTTTTTACTTTCTCCGGGGTAGGGAAATAGAAACTGCAGGGTATTAACGAACCTAAGTGCACTAAGAAATAGACGACCGTGATCAATCATATGAGAGGTTATAGCATTATCTTCAAAACTTCCGACTGATGTTTAAGTTTTTTGCGGGCAGACCGTTGCAAAAAAGGAGTTATAGGTTCGGAGTTTTGAAGATAAATGAGAAGCAATAGAGTCGATATTGTTATAACAGTCATATAACATGAGATTAGCGGCATGCCCTCTGGCACAAAGCTTGCTATTAAACAATTGCGGATATGATGGCAAACTTTGCACCAGGTCTGTGGACACCGGCACCGCGAATCCCAGTAACGTTATGTGAAATCAGAATACAAATCTTAAAAATTAATTAAAGAGACTTTACTTAATAGTAGCTCCATATAATGGTATAATGTAAATAGAATCTAATTTTTTGTTTTTTTGAGTTAAAGGAGGGAGATTCATTATGTTTGATATTATTGATGAAAAAAAGAAAAAGATTGAAGAAAAGAGACCACTACCAAAAAACACTTTAAAAAGCTTAAGAGAAAAACTTTTTTTGGAATGGACCTACAATTCAAATGCAATAGAAGGCAATACTTTAACCTTATCAGAAACAAAAGTAGTACTAGAAGATGGTATAACTATAGGTGGAAAAACATTAAAAGAGCATTTAGAGGTTGTAAATCATAAAGAAGCTATTAATTACATGGAGGACATAATTAATAAAAATGAAAAACTATCAGAGAGACAAATAAAAAATATACATTATCTAATACTTAAAGGAATAGATGATGAAAATGCAGGTAAATATAGAAATGATAAAGTAGTAATAAGTGGAGCTGAGCATGTACCGCCTGCACCGGTTTTTATTCATGATCAAATGGAAGAGCTAATTAATTGGTATTATGATAAAGGCTCAACTCTTCATACTATAGAAAGGGCCGCCAAATTACACACTGATTTTGTTAAAATACATCCATTTATAGACGGAAATGGTCGAACAGCTAGAATATTATTAAATTTTGAATTAATAAAAGCTGGTTTTCCAATAATAATTATTAAAAACAAAGATAGGGTTAAATACTATGAAAGCTTAGATAAAGCACATACGACTGGAGATTATAATGATTTTATTGATTT
>CAZGMM010000225.1:0-1577 GCA_964526845.1 uncultured Halanaerobiales bacterium
ATCATTACCTATTAGACTTGAAAGAGGATTAAATCATTATTCAATAACTGTAGATGCAAAACTATATAGTGGTAGTGGGTCTTATGGGATTACTATTAATTTAATAAATAGCGATAAAAATAGGGCGGATTTCATAATAATAAATGAATCTAACAACAAAAGTTTCTGGTTAATAATTAACAGGGAAGTAGTAAAAAAAATAAATATAAGTAATTATGTAGAGAAAAACAAGTATAACCAGCTGAAATTAGTACAGAATAATAATAAGTCAAAGTTTTATATTGATGGAGATTTGATTATTGAATATGATATACCAAAAATGAATAAGAATAGTAAGGTGGGTTTATTTACTTGTACATCTAATAAAAAAGAAAAACCCACTGTTCGTTTTGATAATTATAAATTAACAAATTTAGATCCAAGTAATATCAAGGATAATAAAAACAGTGAACTTAGTAGTGATAAATATAATACGAGACAGTTAAGGGTTAATGCTGATTATAGAGTCGACCTTACCAATATGAGACCTGCTACTGGTGAAATGTATTGGGTACCTTCTAATAAATTAGGAATGCCTAATACTACGATAGAAGAATTAAAAGAATTAAAAGGAAAACCCAAAAAATTACAAGAGGAAATTGATGTGCTGTATGAAGCATTAGCTTATATTCAAGTATCTGAGATGGAATCGGGCTCAGGTAATATTGCAATTTATGATGATAATAAAAATAGAAGATGGCAATTTCCTGCACCGGCTGAGTTTGCTATTAAAGAAAATAGAGCTAATTGTGTTGGCATAACAAATGTAGTTAATTATCTTTTAAAAGATGATTATGAGGAAATTGGGGGTGCTTGGTATCATAGAAGTTTTATTATTGGAAATCGGAAAGGTGGACATGTAGTAAATTATATTAAACACAATAATAAATATTATATATTTGATGCCTTAGGATACATTCATGAAAGAGATACTTATTCTTCTCCCGAAAATGGTGAGACATATCATAAAGGACATAAACATGGTTGTATACATGAAATAGTTAACAATTCAAATGGTGAACCTAAATTTAAACCTTATGTTGAATCTTGGAGATTTTATAATGAAAATATGGCTTTTATGGTATTAGTACCTATGGATAGATTTCCCATAATGGGATCTAGTACAGCTAGTCACAATCATGATACAGACATCTTTATTTCAGATAGATCTAATTTAGATAAAATTATGAAAATATATGATAATCCGGAGGATCCCCAGGTATTAATTGAAGAAGAAGTATCAGTAGATCCTCCTCAGGAATATGAAGATTATATGCCTTATAATAGTATGTAAAGTAGCATTATTTAGGGATTAAATCAAATTTTATAGGAACTAAAATAAAACAATATTTATTTCAGCAAAATCTCAGCAAAGAGATTAAAAAACATTAATATAGAATAATGTAGAATAAGAAATGAATGCTTTTATAATGGGAAGGATTAAGAGATAATAAAACCAGAAGGGAAAATATAAAAGAGGTTTTTATTATCTCTTAATCAGTAGGTTCGGGGTTCGAGTCCCCGATGGTCTACCATTT
>CAZGMM010000226.1:0-1574 GCA_964526845.1 uncultured Halanaerobiales bacterium
CTTAATTCTATGTATTCATGTTCAGCTGGTAGCTCAACTTCATGTAATATCATTTATTCACCTTCTATGTGGTGAAATTGGAGCCGGCAGGGAGATTCGAACTCCCAACTTCCACCTTACAAGGGTGGCATTCTCCAATTGAATTATACCGGCAAAAGTATACCCAGCGCAGGAGGATAAACGCCGGGCGAGGGGTAAATCAAGGGGGATAAATTTATTTGTATTAATTGTAAACTATTGACTATAAATAGTATACAACACTGTTAGAAAAAGAGTGTGTGTATGATGTGTGTATCATGACTGTTGTTATATATTTTTAAGTAATTTATCTAATCTTTCATACGCCCCCTCTTTTATTTTGTGATATTTCCACTTTTGATAGGGGAATCTATCTTGAGTGTATATCTCAACATCTGGCCTCCTGCCCGGCGGGTAACATTTGTAATAGTCTTTATCCCCCAGATAAAACTTTTCCTCAATGATAAACTTTTCCGGTGGTGTCAGTCCATCTAATGCCATCTTAACCATCTCACAAAAGTTTTTCTTCTCCCTATACTCTTTAGCTGTATCCTCGTCGGTCAACTGCATAACCTTATCCTCTGTCATGCTGTGGAAAGCATTGGTCTCAGATGTTACAGCACCATCATAACTCATACCCATGTTAGAGGTGGCTATCTCTTGCTGGTTTTGCTCAATTATCTTCAAACGCTGCTTATATTCGCGGTATTTAAGGAGTTTCTCTTTGACATCATCTTTTATACTCACTCAATCACTCCTTTTCCATTTTTTTCAAGTTTATTTCTTGCTAATATTTCAGCCCATTCGCCTAATTTGCAATTTATAAAGTGAATTCCTATAAACCCTATAGCAAAATCTTTTATTAATTTACCCCAGTAAAAATGCCACGCAAAATCTTCATCTACTTCTATCATTAACAACAATAAACTCACTCCTTTATCAATTCAGGATTGTCAACTGCATTACCAACAATCCTAAAATCTTCACTATAGCCAATACTTCTAATCTTTTCTGCATTAGGGTGTAAATCATCTTTAGTTAACATTTTAAGCATAAACCCTGCATATTCTTCATCATAATAAACTTGATATACATAATTAATACCATGACTTTTTACCATGTGCATTAATATATTGCCTTCATATATCTCGTGGTCTTCTTCATCTTCGCAACCTATATATTGCCCTACGGTTTCAGGAACAACAATATATAATTGGCCACCATTTTTAATAGCATACTTATTAGAATTTGCTAATCGTACATAGTATCCATAAACCCATTTGCCATCTCTTTTTCTTTTACCTCTGAAATTGATATCTCTCATAAACTAACCCCTTTTCTTTCCGTCATCACATCACCATAATATTTATGCTTAACCTCATCGATATCACCTTCGCGCTCACAATACTTGCACTCATATGTCTAGCTGTCATATTTGAGGAAGAGCGCGAACGAATGACACCACGGACACCTTCGTTTTATCCACGGTGAACGGTTATCAATGTCAACTGCTAATCTCATGAAATCTTCTGCTTTATTCATTGATACCATCTTCT
>CAZGMM010000227.1:0-1545 GCA_964526845.1 uncultured Halanaerobiales bacterium
ATCAAATATCTTTTCTCTCATATATATCTGCAGGTAAAACCTGCTAATACCTCCTTGGTTTGATTTACTCTTGTATATAACTATTATAATATTATAGATGTTTTAAAATTGTTTGTAAAGTTTTTTTCCTGGATAAAGAGCGAATATTTGTTTTAATCTTATAAAAATCAGTTTAGATTATTAACTTTTTTTAGGTAATTTTCCATATCAAACTTTCTCTCAAGTCCGTTCTTGTTCATATACCTTACCTTACCAAAAATCTGCCTTTCCTGCCAGGCCCGGTCATGTTTTCCAAATATCCAGGCTGCCCCGGCATAACCGTTGGGATCTCTTCCATCTAAGAAATATTTATTATTTAGATAGAGAATTATATCAAAAGCCCTTTGAGGATCCCGGGTCCATTCCAGGATCTTTTTGCCCCAGTACATCCGCATATATCCATTCATATAGCCGCTTAATACCATTTCTTTTTGGGCTGTATTCCAGTATTGATCATGTGTTTCATAACTTTCTAATTGGTCTCTACTGTAGATATACTCTCGTTTATCACTCTCATGTTCTGCTAATGTTTCAATTGCCCAGTCCGGTAAGATGTCTGTTAACTTTTGGTCATAGTTATCATTATAATATATATAATTAAAACTAAGTTCTCTTCGAACTATTAATTGTTCTAAAAAATCTTCCGCCTTAATATCATTCCATTTGATTCTCTTATAGATATAGGCAGGTGAGATCTGGCCAAAATGTAAATAGGGGCTTAATTTAGAAGTTACATCATAATCGGGATTACTCCCGTACTCTTCATATAATTTTAGATTCTTTTCCATAAATGTTTCCAACCTATTTAAAGCCTCGCTAGCACCACCTTTAAAGGAAGAACTTGGTTTGACTGATTTGTCTATAGATAATTTGCTTATTAAGTTATCAATATTTTCTATGTCGGCTCCTTTAATATCAATTCGAAGAGAATTTATTTTTAATTTCTCCTTGTCCACTACATCAATGAATCTTTCTACCTTATTATTGATCTTTTTTCTAATTGTATAGGCTGCATATTCCTCTTTATCGGAAGCAACCTCAACCGGGACAATTGTATTTGTATTAACAAGTACAAAGCGGCATTTAATCTGTTCAGCTATTTCTTTTTTCCAGCCTCTTTCTACTTTTAAGTAACCGCGGTCTGATATCACCATGACCGCATCTTTACTTAAACTTTTTACATTATTAACCGGATTACCCGTTTTTAATATAAATTTAATGCCTAACTCCTTTAAATCTTTTTTTACTTCCTGTAGCCCTTCTAACATGAAATGATAATGCCTCAGGTTTGCCTCGGGAAAATCAGCAGTTAGGTTAAAAAATACAACTAATGGTACTTCTATATCATTAGCCCTTTTAATCGCAAAGTCCAAGGCCGGGTTATCCTGGACCCTTTGGGCGGCCTGCATCCAGTACATTACATACTTATTATTTTGTATTTTACCTTCTCTTAATACCTTTAAACTTTCTTTTAACATAATCATCATCCTTGCTTTTTTCACTAAA
>CAZGMM010000228.1:0-1525 GCA_964526845.1 uncultured Halanaerobiales bacterium
TAATCCGAAGTTATATGATGATATAGAGAAAGAAGTACTTTTATTTCAGAAAAAACATTCCGGGGCCCGGGATAAAGTTCTGCAGGATGATATATTTAGAATAATTGAAGAAATAGATGGGGTGGATTTATTATTATTTCCAGTAGAAGATAATGAATTTTGTGGGTTTATATGTGAATATAAAGGTGAAAACTTCATATATATAAACACCTATTTACCCCACGCAAAACAAATTTTTGCTGCTGCTCATGAATTATATCATTTTATTAATGATGGACACAGGGAATTATTACAGAGTAATATCATTGATGAAAATGAAGAAGAAAAAATGGACCTTGAAGAAAGTAAAGCTAATTTGTTTGCTGCTTTATTATTGGTCCCGGATGAATCCTTAAGAAAAGAATTAGAATTTTTAAAGGTAAGAACATCTGCTGATCTTGATCAATTAAAAGTAATTAAATTAATGGATATCTTTGCTGTTCCCTACAAAACTATTATTTTAAGATTATATGAAATTGAATTATTAAGTGAAGAGGAAACTGAGGATTGGTTATCTATACCGAACAGAAGTGAAAGAGAAGGAATACTATATCAAATAAAAAAACATAAGATAGGGGAACGGTGGCAGAGAAGAACACGAGAAGTTCGATATAGTGATTTACAGGCATTGATATATGATAATGATGAATTTGAACTTTTACCTGCAAAAAAAATCAAAAGAGATCTTGTCTTTATAAAACAAGATGATCGAGATGAATGATAAAAAGAAAATAGCTTGTTTAGATGCAGATGTAATTATTAAAATGAGTTATAATGAGTCAGAGTTATTGGAAGATGTTATGGATATTTTTGATGAATGCTTTCTGCATAAAAAGGTATTTCATGAAGTTGAATGGCCGGAAGAAACTGTAGATTTACTTAATAGGTTAATTGATAATAATGAAATTAAATTAATTACTGATAGAGAGCTTTATAAGCGATTAGGAATGAAAAGGTTATTCATAAATTCACTTCAGCAAGTTTGTGATATTTTTGGAATAACATATGAAAATATATATTCTGATCTTGAAAAATATATTTATAATGAGGACAGACTTTTTAATAAATTGAATGAAGCAGATAAAACTATTGAAGAAAATTTAGGGGAAATTCGTACTCTACAGATGATAATTTTATTTAGGGAAATAGAATGGAAGAAGATTAATTATTTTATTTCAGATGATAGGAGAGCTCGTAATGCTATTATATTAAAATTTGGTAGCACTCTTACTGAACAAAAATTATATGGAGTAAGTTTAATAAGTTCTCTATATTTTTTTAGAAACAATGGCTTTCCTAAAAATAAGGCGTTAAATTTAATCGAAAAGTTCCCATCATCAGAGAGTAGAATATTTTATGAGAAAAATCGAATGGAGAAAATGGATAATAAGCAAATAATAAATAAATTATATGATGGTAAATTAAAATTACTTAAAAATGGAGATTTTTTATTGAAATAATATCACCTTTTTGACAGTAATTTAAC
>CAZGMM010000229.1:0-1512 GCA_964526845.1 uncultured Halanaerobiales bacterium
AATTCCCCTGTTAATGTAATTATCGGGGCTTTGATCTTAAAAGAGATCTTTCAACTTTCTGACAAGGAACTTTTAGGTGCTATTTATTTTGATGACCGTTTTCAGTATGCATTGCGTTTAACCAGTGAAGAAAAACCGCCTATTTCTATAAATACTTTCAGTAATTTTAGAAGACGGGTCTATGAATTTGAACAAGAAACCGGACGCGATCTCATAAAAGAAGAAGTAGAAAGTATTTCTAGTCTAGTTGCAGAAACCCTAAAGATCGATAACAAAAAAGTTAGAGTTGATTCTTTTATGGTTGCTTCTTCTTGTAGAAACTTATCCCGGTTGGAATTAATATATACAGTCAATAAACAAATTGTAAAAAAATTAAAACAAGAAAATGAAGATATTATACCTCATAAATTTCATCAATACCTAAAAGATGGTCATAAAAAAGATACTATCTATACAACACATGATAATGAAGCAGAGTCCAAATTAGAGTTTTTATTAAAACACTCTAAAACCCTTTATGATCTTATTTTAGAAAATAATTTAGATATTTATGAATCTCAAGAGTTTAAAAATTTAAAGAGACTGCTTAATGAACAGACTAAAAACAACGATGATGACAACAATGATGATAACTACATACCAAGAGAAAATAATGAGATAGAACCTGATAGTCTTCAAAACCCTTTTGATCCGGATGCCACCTACCGTTTTAAATATGGTGATAATATCGGATACACTGGTAATGTGGTAGAAGTTTTTGATGGTAAAAACAGTATTATCAAACATTATGATTTAAAGCCCAATACCTACAGTGATCAAAGATTCAGTAGTGACACCATTAAAACACTTTCTAAAGAAACAGAGAATAAAGACCCTTTAAAGATGTTAATAGATGGAACATATTTTTCTTTAGAACTTGCTAAAAAAGCCATATCAAAAAATATTAAATTAATCCCTGGTGAATTAACTGGAA
This sequence comes from uncultured Halanaerobiales bacterium, assembly GCA_964526845.1. Taxonomy (GTDB): domain Bacteria; phylum Bacillota; class Halanaerobiia; order Halanaerobiales; family M55B127; genus M55B127. Next base: position 974 of record CAZGMM010000229.1, read on the forward strand.
GAAAGCCAGATGACAGTAAATTAAATTATTCTACTAATTTTACAGTTAATGATAAAAATATAGTTACAAGTTGTGCTGAAGGTCATAAACCTTTTTACAGTGATTATGATGATGAAAACAAAGTATTTACTGCAAAGTTTTCTAAAGAGAACTGTAAAGACTGTAACCTCAAAGAAAAGTGCCGGATCAAGTTTCAAAAAAAAGCAAACACCGTTAGGTTTAACAAAAGACAATACGAAATAGATAAGATCCGTAAAAAGATGAATACTAAAGAGTATAGAGAACTTGCCAACCAGAGAGCGGGGATAGAGGGATTACCTTCTGTATTTAGAAGGAAATACAATGTTGATTATATGCCCGTCATGGGATTAGTGCGTTCAAAATTCTACTTTGGGATCAAAGTACTGGCAAGTAATGTTAAAAAATTGTTCAAAAGATTAAAAGTAGTTATTGAATAAGGACTATCTTTATCTATATTTAATTTTGGTTCTTCTCGTAAACCGTTGGTAGAAAAAAAGGACATTGACAAAAAACCTCCA
>CAZGMM010000230.1:0-1502 GCA_964526845.1 uncultured Halanaerobiales bacterium
ATACCCAGGGCTCATCTTCTTTATCTCTATCTTGAATTTTATGACATCCTGCACATATCGGAATAAAGTCGTCAAGTCCCTGAGTTTGATCGGCTTTTTGTTTTAATTTTTCCATAATTTGTTTTTGCTTTGTTATATTGCGAACTGTTGCAAATATTGATTTCTGCATCTGGTAATGAATAATTGTTGGGTGGATTCTTACAATTAGTTCAGAATCGTTATTATTTAAAACAGTATCAAAAGTATTATCATCCTTGTTTTGATTTGATGAGATGTCCTCTAGTTTATTAAGGGCTTTTTTATTAAATATTTCGCTAGTATTCATCTGTAGGATAGCATTTTTATCAATATCAAGCATATCTGCAAAAACATTATTCACATATGTAAATTTACCATTCTGAATTATGATAATCCCATCTTGAAAACTTTTCACCATCAAACGGTATTTTTCTTCACTTTCTCTATGCCGTCTTTCAGCCTTTCTCATATCCAAATACAGCCCCACTTGCTGAGCATAACTTTCAATTAAATGCTGATGTTTTAATGTTTGAGACTTTGGCATCATAATGGTAAAGTCACCTAGCATTTTACCATGTTTGGTTATTTTTACTATTGCGGTTTGGCCTAGATTAAATACCCTCTCTAAAGTTTTTATAATCTTTTTAGGGATAACATTACCTGTTAAATCATTTAGTGTTTCAAAATAAGTAGTAGCTTGACCTGCGATCATTTTAGACCGACTGGGATCGTGCTTCCACTTTCTGCCAACAGGATTAAATCCCAGAATATTAAATCCCTTTTGTATATTTTGATTTAAACCTGAGATAGCCATTGTACGAAAGTCTCTACTATTTTCTTCAAATTTATTAAAGGCAATATATTTGGCCCCCGAGATTGTGAGTAAATTATCAGTAATTGTCTGATAATCAATACTGTTATCGCCATGATCTAAAAATTGCTGGGATGATTTGGCCAGTTCTATTTCATGAGTAATGTCTTTAAAGATAGTGATGATATGGTATTTCTTGGGTGAGTAGGCTTTAATCCTATAATATTTATCAAGTGGCTTAGAATATTGTTCAAACTCTTTTACTTTATCATTCAAAGCAATATCACCGTAAAAACCAATCCAATCAAAATCTTCCTGAATATCTGGTAAAACTTCCCGGGCTGTTTTATTTATTATATCTTCTTTATCCAGCCCAGTAAGTTTTTCAAATTCTTCATTAACCTTAAGGAATTTATAATCAATAGGCTCACCTTTTTCATTAAGGATTATTTTATGATAGGCATAGCCAAAGGGTGCATTCTCTAGAATACTTTTATTAATAGTTTGCTCCATATTATTCTCAATATAAGGTGTTTAAATTAATTTAGTGTATTATGAATTTCCTTTAAAAGTTTTTTCACATCATAAGGCTTCTGAATAAATTGATAGCCTTTATTCTTAATTTTGGATTTGGCTACCTTTTTATCAGAATAGCCACTGCTTAATATGACTC